>CAKNAD010000300.1 GCA_929200515.1 Candidatus Gorgonimonas leptogorgiae
AAACACTGCCTTGGTTAAAAACTTATAATCACTTGCTGAAAACTCGCATTTCCAAGTAGAAAGTGTATATAATTATTTGCGCTTCATAGCAGCAAAAAATTCCAGGTTTGTTTTTGTGTGTTTCATGCGATCTAACAAAAATTCAATTGCCTGAATTTCATCCATTGGATGTAGTATCTTACGTAAAATCCAGGTGCGTTGCAAGTCTTCTTCGCTATTGAGTAAATTCTCGCGTCTGGTACCAGAGCGGTTAATATTAATAGCAGGGAACACACGCTTTTCTGCAGCTTTGCGATCTAGGTGTAATTCTAGGTTACCTGTTCCTTTAAATTCTTCGTAAATTACTTCGTCCATTTTAGAACCAGTATCAACAAGAGCTGTCGCTAAAATGGTTAAACTGCCGCCGTCTTCTATGTTTCTTGCAGCTCCGAAGAATCTTTTAGGTCTTTCTAATGCGTGAGCATCTACACCACCAGTTAATACTTTACCAGAAGAAGGAATAACAGTATTGTATGCTCTTGCTAAACGAGTCATGGAGTCTAGTAGAATTACGACATCTTTCTTATGTTCGACTAAACGTTTTGCTTTTTCAAGAACCATTTCTGCTACCTGAACATGTCTTGTAGGTGGTTCATCGAAAGTAGAAGCTACTACTTCGCCAGCGACCGAACGTGACATTTCGGTTACTTCTTCAGGGCGCTCGTCTATTAGTAATACTATTAAATGGCATTCTGGGTTGTTACGTGCAATATTGCAAGCAATATTCTGTAGCATTAAAGTTTTACCAGCTTTAGGAGGCGATACAATTAAGCCACGCTGGCCTTTACCTATAGGTGCTACTAAATCGATAATTCTACCTGTTAAATCTTCAGTAGAGCCATTGCCGACTTCCATTGCTAATCTGTCTTGTGGAAATAACGGCGTTAAGTTTTCGAATAAAATTTTGTTACGTGCGTTTTCTGGTTGCTCAAAGTTAATAGCATTTACTTTTAATAAAGCAAAATAACGTTCGCCATCTTTTGGGGGTCTGATTTTACCAGAAATAGTATCGCCTGTTCTTAAGTTAAAGCGTCGTATTTGACTCGGTGATACATAAATATCGTCAGGGCCTGCAAGGTAAGAGCTGTCTGATGAACGTAAAAAGCCAAAGCCGTCTTGTAAGATTTCGAGGACGCCATCGCCGTAGATATCTTCACCGCTACGTGCGTGCCTCTTAAGTATCGAAAAGATTACATCTTGCTTACGTGAGCGAGCAAGGTTATCTAGGTTCATTTCATTAGCTATTGCTATTAGTTCGGAAACAGGTTTTTTCTTTAGTTCTGTTAGATGCATAGTTTATATGTGGTTTTTGAATGTTAAAATTGAAAGGAAACATGCCATTGTTATTGCAGAGGAATCAGAAATTAATTGGCTTTCTTATCGGTTAGATTTTTCAGCCGAGCAAAATCATTAATTGAATTCTGCTAGGTAATCCTTAGTTAACCAACAAATGTTGATGATGTTTCTGCGTTTTTATATACCATGAGTAAAATACCGCGTCATATGCAAAATAACCAAGAGAGATATTAATGTCAAGTAAAAGGCGGGATTTAGTCTGCCTAATAATGGAAGTTGGTAAAACTTTATTATGGTTAGCATTAGACTATCGAGGTAATTCTAGGATATTCACTGCATAGTTAATCATATTATAGCATTATTATTAAATTTGCAATAAATATTTTCAAATTAGTGCAAAATACTAAAGCCGCCAGCTGTAGATTCAATCATTCCGTGTAGCTCCATTTCTGTTAGTATAGCTGCTAAATCGCCAGCTTCAAGCTCTAATTGCATATTAATCTCATCTAAGCTTACTACATCTTTGCCAATACAACTAATAATTTTTTGCTGTAAAGGGTCGGGTTGTTGTCGATGGAGCTCATCATTTGCTAAGCATAAGTCTAATTCATGAGCTAATTCTAGCAAAATATCATCGGGGCTTTCGGTTAATAAAGCACCATCTCTAATTAATTGGTGGCAACCTCTATTTAGTGGATTTAAAATTGAGCCAGGCACTGCGAATACTTCTTTGCCTTGTTCTAAAGCTAAGTTAGCCGAAATTAACGAGCCACTAGCAGCCGCAGCTTCTATTACTAAAACCCCTAAGCTTAAACCGGTAATTAGTCGATTACGCCTCGGGAAGTTACCAGCTATAGGTTGAGTATTTAACGGAAACTCACTTACTACAGCGCCATAAGTTGCAATAGCATTATATAGGCTATTGTGGCGACGTGGATAAGCAATATTTACCCCACAACCTAACACCGCAATAGTTTTACCAGCTGTGGCTAAGGCGGCAGCATGAGCGGCAGCATCTATTCCCAACGCCATGCCACTAGTTATAGCTAAACCATAATTAGCTAAATGAGTGGCAAATATTTTACAGCACTGTAAGCCAACAGTTGTTGCTTTACGACTACCAACTATGGCAATTTGTGGGCTAGCTAGCAATGAAATATCGCCAATTACATATAATACCGGCGGTGCATCAGCTAGTTGTTTTAGTTGTGAGGGGTAAGCTTCGCATTCTTTAGTAACTATATAGTGCGATTTATGAGCATAATACCAGTTTTTAGCTTCTGTTAGTTTATGATTAACCGCAATATTGTTGGCGGTTGCTAGTGCTTGTTGCACTCTTGCCGGTAATTGCTGTAACTCGCTAGCACTAGCAGTTAATACCGCGCTGGCGCTACCAAACTTATTTATTAACTTGGTAACTGTTATGGGACCGATATCCGCTAATAACGACAACCTGATTAACGCTGCTTTAGTTTGCCAACTTTTATTAGTTGCAACCATTTAACCTAACCCTTGTCATCAGTTAAAAAGAACTACTCAATTATTCTAAATCGAGAATAAATTAAATTAATTTAAATAAAAGCTTGCATTTAATTTTGTGGCATGTTAATTAAGTAGTTATACGTAGCATATTTTTATAGCTATTATTTATACACCACTAAAAAACTATTTTTTTTAGGGTGGCAGTTACTGTTGTTAAGTTGTTATTTGTTTTTTGTTGTTAAGCTTTAGCGGTTGTTTTTTTGCTGGAATTTCGTTGTAAATTATTAATTAACCTTTTATTTATGGATATTACTAAATAAATTTGTTAATTGACGATATTTTGTAAAGATAACTTTATTATGGCTACACAAGGAGGAAAGCCAATGAAACCTAAAAAACAGGTTGCCCTAAAATTAAAGACCCTGACCCTAACGCTAGGGCTGGTTGCCGGAATGTCAGCTGGAACTGCTATGGGGGGGTATGAAGCCTCAGGTGTTGACAGTAAGAAAGTACAAAGT
>CAKNAD010000301.1 GCA_929200515.1 Candidatus Gorgonimonas leptogorgiae
GATAAAATAAATTGATAAACCACATTACCATCTAGGTAAACCATATCAGTATTTTCTTTTAGAAATAATTTTTCTATTCGCTCTAACCTCTCTCTTTCATCTAACCTTTTTCTCTTATATTTTACTAGATAAGGTATCATAGGTTCCATAGGCATGTGAACTATTGTACCAGCACTATTTATTTCTTTCCTCATCATGAATTCGTGGTTAAAATCATTAAAAATTAAAATATCTGTTACATTATGAAGTAGAGACATTGATAAATCTTTTAACGCTAGTTTACTCAGCATAACATTTGAGTGGCTATTTGCAAATCCATTCTTAACTGTTAAAAATTTATCTAAAACTTTATTTTCTTCATCTATATACTCGTCTAATATATTTATTACTTCACCAGTTTTTTTATTAAAAAATAAAGCAGAAAGTTGCAAGCTATCAAGTTGAGGCATGCTAGCAATCACCGTTTTTTGAAACCCGCTATCAACAACCGCTTGACTTACAAAAGGGAATTGTCCTTGAATTGCTCTTTGGATATCGATTGTAGGTCTAGGAGTATCGCTATATTCTTTTATTATGTTTCTACCTGAAATAATTAGTTTATCACATATCCTATTAGCTATAGTTATTAATAACTCCCTAGCTTCTAAAGGAAGTTGCTCTTCAATACTAAGATCTGAATGCGTTTGTAATTGTCTTGATGCTACAGGTATAATATTTTCTACTAACGGTTTATATTGTTGCATTAGCAATCTATTAGCTGTATTAGCAACAGTTTTTAACCTACCTGTTAAGCTAGTTAGTTTTTCTAAACTTGCTAATATACTAAGAGCAAAATAATGACCATCTTTTGTTACTAACTGCTCAATAATATCAATAAGATTAATAATTTGTTTATCTGTTAATTCATCTTCTAGTAAATTTTTGCAAGCTTTGCTAATAATATCTATTCGATCCACTACTGTAATAAATAGATTATTTGAGCTTTCAATCAAATTAACGACACCTGTAGTTCTAATGTTACCTCTAGTTATTATCTCTATAAAGCATATGCTGGCATCTTTTGTATGTGATGTGGAAAATGCTATACTGCATAATAAATCACTAGCAGGGGTTCTTAATTCAGTTAAAAGCATCAAAAATAATCTCATCTTATTGGTAATAGCTAGTTCTGATTTATCTTCTGTGTTTAGCTTTACAACTTCATTTTCATTGGCTAATGATTCTAAAATTTTATTAAATAATTGTTTTGTAATACCATGCTTATGATATTTTTTTACTAAACCATCTAAATTTTTTTGTACTAACGGAATAGATAACTCTTCTATCAATTCTTTAGCTGCTTGTCGTTTATTGGTAGAATTTGGAAAACAAAAATTTGGACATCTACTTAGTGTATAAATAAACGAATCTTTTAAACTATCTACCCATTCTAAACATTCTGCAATTTCTGTAGCATTCAACAGTATTACTTTAGCATCGTCTAAAGGCTTTAAGCCAAAAAAACTTCTTATATGATTTGTTATGTCTGCTCTCACCACCATACCAGATAGTATCGGTAATATCTTTGTTTGCTTAGTTTTAGGATAATAAATATGTGGATAAGACCCTTTAAAAACTTTCATAATATCAGAATAATTTTCTGAAGATATATTATCTAATTTAGTTACAAAAGAATTAATACCCAATTTATCAATAACCCTACTTACTAAAGGGCTCGTATTTATTTGACCAATAATTTCTCTTGCTAAAGATTTACTATTTACTCTGCTAACCATATTACTTACAAAAGAACTAACACCTTCTGTAGCAGTTATTTTTCTTGCAAATGAACTCTTAACTATTTTTTCTATTGTATTTACTAACTCTTCTGGATCAGATTGTTCAATTGCTTGTATTATTTTATTTACTACTACATCTAATATTTTTTCTTGTGCCTTAACTTTAACATATTCTTTCACTTTTTGGAAGATACTAGATTGTTTAGTAGCAACCTGCTTATTAAAATCGTCTTTATATTTTTTTAATTCTTTACGAATTTTTTGCTGCAATTCTGGATCACCTGTATTATCTTTAAACTTATCAACAATTGTATTTACTAAAGAACTACTAACTATTTTTTCAGCTATCTTTTCTAGTTTTTCTGGATCTAAATTTTCAAATTTTTGTCGTGTATTATCTACTACTCTAGCCAATGCTACTTCTGTCATATTTTGATCTAAACTAGTGTTTGGCATTGTAGATACTTCATCAACCAGATCTTTACTTTTTGCAAATTCATCAAGAATTTTTTGCTGTAATTCAGAGTCATTTATATAAGGTTCACATTCTTCAACGATTTTAGAAATAATACTTGCTATTTTTTCAGCCTTTTGATTAATTAATGCATCATTTCCAGGAAACTTATATTTATTTTTGTCATTTATTTCTGCAAATTCTGCAATAAACTGCTCTTCTTTATTTTCTGTTGCTAATTGCTGTATAACTGCATCTGACATTATTTTTCTAACTATAGGATTTATAGCTGCTTTAGTTTCCTCAACAGTACTTTCTGTATTTACAGAAGTCGCTAAGAGTAATTGCATTTCATTTATAGATTCAATTAAATTTATACTAGGGGTAATATTTTCTTTATATTGACTATAAAGATCTAACATAACTTCAGTAATATGTTTAGTTAATTCTACATTTTTTGGCGAGTTATCAGCTACAATATTTAGCTCATCTAGCATATTAGTAATTTCTGGTGTTAACAGATCTTTTAATTTTCTAATACTAAATGTTGCTACTAAATGCTTATTTAATAGTTCTTTAATTATTTGCAACTGTTGTTCTATAGGTTTTTCTTGATCTATTGACGATAAAGTTATAGTATTTTCTGCACTAATAAACTCTGTCTTTAGCCCTTTGATTACCGTTATTGCTGGTAATTGATTATAAAATTCTTTATTAACTAAATCTATAAGATCAGTACAAACATTTGCTTGAGTTATAGCTGTATCTATTATTGTTTGTTGTGTAAAAAAGCTATTTTTTTGCTTAACATTCCAAGACAGTAATTGTGTATATTTATCATAATTATTTTTTACTATACGCATAACTTGTTTTTGCGTTGGTTGCTCTAATTCATTAATTTCAGTTGCTATATGCTTTAAATCAGCTATTGTAGGCTCAGCTCGTATTCTAGCTTCTTTAAGCTTATTTCGTAAATTCCAATGATGGGTTATAATTAATTCGGCATCTTGTTTAGTGTTTAATTGTTGGTTTAATATCTTTACTAAATCATCGTAGGCATAACCACCTAAAGTATATC
>CAKNAD010000302.1 GCA_929200515.1 Candidatus Gorgonimonas leptogorgiae
TCTCACAGACTTCTAATTTTTAAGGTTACTGTCAGGTCAGGTTTGAGCTACTACAGCTGGTAATAACCATACTTTATCTTGCATTGAAAGATATTTTTCTGCTTTCATTAATTCTTCTGTAAGAGTTTTTATTTTTTTATTATGATCTGGGTTTCTAATAACGGATGTACTATCAGTTGCATTATCGCTTACTACAATACTTGATATTTTTGCATTTAAACTAAGTGCTTGGTTAATAACACTTTTAGCAGCTTTGTGTCCTAAGTCTGGTAATACATTACTCATATCTTTAAAAAGATTACTTACTCTTAATAAGATTTTTATAATATCATTTTTATGTAAATCAAAATTAGTACTATCTGGTTCTTCTATAAAACTTTTGCTTATTTTTGATGCTAGATGCGATTCTAATAATAAGAAATTATGCCTCAACAAATGACAAGTGACACCGTATTGATCCTTTTTTGCACTATATCCTTTCTCTATAGCAGGCATAATATCTGTATAAAGACTTTTACACTCTTTAAGTATATTATATAAATCTTCTGAAATAACACTGTAATATAAATTACCATTTAATTTTACTTCTGTAGTGTCATCCATGTGATCTTCTAGATCACGCATCATATTTATTAAAGTATTACATTTTAATCCAATTTCACTAGTATCATTCCTTAAGGGTTGGTCTTTTAATAAATCATCTATATCCTTAAGGTTATAATTATTTTGTTTAGGATATTTTAGATTAAAAATATTATCAATAATATCAGTATCTTTTACTTTTACTCTTATATGAATATCAGATTTTTTCTTAGATTTTTTTGCCTTACTAATAGTTATACTTCTAATATCATTTGGTTTGTTTTCTAGATGTACATCTAATGGCATATTCTTTGCACTGCTATTTAAATATGATTCTGAGGTTATATCTACCGCAGTTATTGGAGTTGTTGACGTTGTTGATACCGTTGAAGTTATTGTAGACGTTGCAGAGGTTATAGGTTTCATAATATTAATCCTTTAATTAAATAAATTACTATAAATTTTATGGAGTATGATATTACAAAATAGAATTAATATATAGTTGAAAAAAATATTATATTTATTTGAGGTTATTATTTTACCCCACTATTGACCATTATTCATCAGCATATAACAGTGAATATTTTTGGTTAATAAAGGAATTAAGTGGTAGCTTTATCGTGAATTTCTATTGATCTGGAAAATTTTAATCAAATAATTAATACTATATTTAATCCCGAATTTCATGTGTCTAAAATATTAGCTTTAAAAAATTCTAAAGAATCTATTGGTTATGTCTATGATTTAAAACTTAAATAGTAGTTATTATTAAAGCAAAGTTGCTAAACCCGAAATTCTATTGCTATGGTTACTAAGTGTTTGCCTTAAAATATCTTCATTAGCAAAAAGGTTCAACTTGTTTTTACTACGTGTTACTCCTGTATACAGTAATCCATTTGTTAATACGCTATTAAAATTTTGCGGTAATAATAAAGCGACTTCATTGAATTCTGAACCCTGGCTTTTATGCACGGTAATTGCATATGCTGGTTCATGCTCGGTTAATTGTGATATAGGTACATATACAATATTGTTTTCGCTATTTATAAATGTAGCTTGTAATTTATTTGCTACTGGTAATATTACTCCGGTATCACCATTAGATAATCCAAAGTGATAATCATTTCTATTTAGTATTATTGGTCTTCCAAAATAATATTTACCAAACTTATATTTATTGTACATTGGTATTATATTGTGTTTAATTAAAGTAGATTCTATTTTAGAGTTTAGTTCTTTTGTACCATAGTGGCTATCTTTAATGGCACATAATATCCTAAATTTATTAAACTCATTGAGTATATCCTGTGGAGTTGAAGTGGTTGTGATCTTTTTAAAGTAGTTGACATATATTGTTAGTGCTAAATTTATAGCTTGTTGTTGTAGTTCAATACTAGTAAAGTTATACCAACAAAGTTGAGAGTCAACTTCAGACAGACACCTTAGCATTGTTTTAGAATTAGTTTGTTTTATACTTTTAGCTAATTTACCTATAGACGAATTATCTTTAAATCGATAACTATGTTGTAACTCAATTACTGAATCAGCAAGAGCTGATTGTGCTGTATTATTAGCGGAAATATTTTCACCCGTAACTGTTGCTAATAGTTGCTGTTGCTTGTTACTAAAACCATCAGCCTTAGAGCAGATATCTGCTATTAAATTTCCTGGAGCTACTGATGGCAATTGGTAATGATCTCCTAAAAAAATTAACCGTATTTTCTTAGGGAGAGAATCGACTAAATATGCCATAAGCTCTACATCAACCATCGATGCTTCATCAATGATGATAATATCTGCAACTAGTTTATTGTTGCTGTTTTTTCTAGGTATTGAAATTTTATTGGTGAATTTAAGTAATTTATGAATAGTGGTAGCCGGATAAATATTAACATTAGAACTATTGTTTTCTAACTGTTGTTTTAAATTAACTATAGTTTCATCCATTCTAGTAGCGGCTTTTCCAGTCGGAGCGGCTAGCACAACTGTTAACTTTTTATCATTATTTAGCTGGGATAGTAACAAAAGAATTTTAGCAACTGTTGTTGTTTTTCCAGTTCCTGGACCACCAGTAATAAGAGTAAACTTATTAAGACATGCATTAGCCGCAGCAACTTTTTGCCAATCTATAAGGTTATCATTTTGCTTGGGAAACAAGTCATCTAATAATGTCGTTAAAGTGTTGGTATCAGTAGTAATTGAGTTATTTTGCAATAACCAATTGCTTATTTGTTGTTCATAATTCCAATAGCGATATAAAAAAATATTTTGCTTGTTAATTACTAACATTGAAGTTTTACTACCATCACCAACTAATTCATTATTTTTTAAGCTAGTTAGCCATTGAGATTTTTCTTCATTAATACAACTTAATATTTGAGAACTAACAGCTTCATCTTTAAATAATATTTGGCTTGTAGTTGCTTGCCATCTCCAGCAACAATCGCCTCTATCTAGTGCATTACTAACTAAGCATGTTACTAAGGCAAATAGCTCGGATTTGCTTAATTTATATGACAGTACTGCTAAATGATAATCTACAGGTCGGATTATATTTTGTTGCTGAAGCTCTAATAGAGTTTTAAAAAGTTTTAATTCATTGTGCATGGTTATATACACCTTCTACTTGAAGATACATTTTTTCATAGATTAATAAAAAGATTTAATTCAAGGCAAAATAGCACAAGAATGCAGATTGCA
>CAKNAD010000303.1 GCA_929200515.1 Candidatus Gorgonimonas leptogorgiae
GTAATATTATTTCAAAAGAAAAATTTTTAACTTATTTACTGATGTTAGCAATAGTTTTAGTAATTTAGGTGTTAGCAGAAAAAATGAATAATAGCTCAATGTGATATTGATATTTAATTGGCGAACTTTTTTAATTTTATAATATCTAATTACATGTATTACAGTATTTGCGGTACTTAATGGAATCATTGGAGTTCCAAGCAATAAATAAAAACTAATTAAAAGGATATAAAATCATGATAGCAACCGACTATAAACCATCCTCCCACATTATTTCTCATGTAAAAACACAATATAACGCTTATTTTGTAGGATATATTGTAGAAGGAAAACTTCAAGTATCTTCGTATAAAGATGAAACTAATAATGCTAATAATAACAATACAGATATCTTTGATAGAAAAATCATCACTATAGATGATAATCCTGATATAAAAATAGATGTTGCTTTTGATAAAAATACAAATAAAAGCTATTATAAAGCTAGTGTAAGCGTAACACATAATAATATCGATGAAATAACAGGCAAGCTAGAAAACAATCAACACATTAAAGATTCAGATTTCAATACGCTTATAACTTGTCACTTGTCACAATTAATTGATAATAGAGCATCAAAAGATGAAAGAGAAATAAATGATTTTAAACAAATAGCAAAAGTGATGTCATGTAGTTGTTATACAGATTTATTATCAAAAGCAAATAATGTGGCTAAAGAAATCAAAGACGAAACTTTAACAAATAATGATATAACTATTATAGAAAAATAAGTAATATACACCACCCTAAAGGGCGATGGTTTAGCTAATAAGCTTTCACTATGTTACCTGCAATTAGCTAGGAAAAAGTATCATTAAAAAATATATTTAGTGAACTTTTAACTTTAATGCTGTATCTTTTATTAAAGCAATATATTATTGAGTTATAAAAATTAAATATTAAGGTTCATAATTAATAAGAATATAACATTATGAGAATAAATGCTTATTTTACTAACTTAATACACAATACTTTTTATAAATATTCGTGTATTACTAAATGCTGTAAACATTCAGAAGAAACTTCAATTGATAGAGAAGATAAAAATATCAATCAACGATATGTAGCACTTTTAGATAAAGAATATTCTACTCTGATATCTAATAAAAGTAGAGATAAAGAAAAATTTACAAATAGAACAGTCGATGAATTGGAGTTATTACTAGAAAACGGTTTTAAAAATACAAATATTAATAGTTTTCAAAATAAACAACGTCATAGTAAGTTTGGTATATCAGATGGCACTATGTATATGAAAAATTTTTTTATTCCATTTTCTGAAGCAATATATAAAATCATGAAAAAAACAACAATATCTTTTAATGATAAAAAAACTATTATAATGCATGCCATACGTAGAATACAAAATTCTGAATATGTCTTTACAGAAGATCAAATACATTTTGCTTCTGAGGTACTTGTAGCTGCACTAAATTATATGCAGTTAAATTTATATACTAATCTATCTATACATACAAACAATTTATCTAATAAAACAGAGGATCGATTAGATATCCATAATTTATTTATTGATGGTAATATTTTATATAAAGATTTTAATTCATATAATTTAAATTTAAATAATAAAGGACCATTTGTTTTTGATTATAACTATAGAAGCATAGAAAGATGTGTACGAGCTTTTAGTTATATGTTGCATAATAGAATTAATAAACAAAATACTAGGGTTACTTTCAGAGAATTACAAGATGTAAATTCTATTTTAGGAGGTAAGAAAATTTCAAAAAATAAAACACAATTTATTAAAGTAAGCAATGAGTTTAAAACACAAATTTTATATATGTTAACTATAGGTTATATTTCTTATCTTGTATATGATGACGGTCACTGGGTACAGTATAATAAGCAACAGTTAGAAAGCTTAATTTCTAATAGCTTACAAGATGATATTTGTCTCGATGAATTTGATAGCATTACCGAAAGCTATAGAATATCTAAGCTACATTTAGACGCTAATAATATTGCTGCAGCTAAAAAATATTTAGAAAATTTAGATATTATGTGTAACACTGGAAATCTTCATAAGAGTTTATCGGGAATAGATAAAACTTGTATGTTAAAACATAATTTTTATCTTACATCTGATGCACTCTATATAAACACTAGCTATATATACGACAAACCTAAAATAGATGTAGTAAAAAGTTTATTAGCAAGCTATTATAAAGTTTTAGACACAACTAGTAGCAAGATTAATATTATAAAGATAGCTGTTTGGCTTTGTTGTACCCTAGAAAGCATTCATCCTTTTGATGATGCTAATAATAAAACATTATTTTATACTTTATTACCTATATTGTTATATGAAAATAATATGTGGTTAACTAGAGCATTATATAACAGCTGGCAGCAATTATCTTTATTCAGTTCTGAAGATAAATATAAATATATTTTACAACTATGCACTAACTTGCCTCAAATAGACGCAGACTTTACTTGGGATGCTAATATATCTTTGAATGAAAAATTCAGAATTTCGTGTGCTATTGGTGATGTTAACGCTTTAAATGATATATTAAAAAAAAATCCGCATATGATTGGAATATCTGTTATTGTATCCCCAAATAAACCACATATTAATCCAGTAGAATTTGCTTTATTATATGGACAAAAAGATGTAGTACAATTATTATTGAGTTATGAAGCTTGGCAACCTACTAAAAATAATCTGATTAAAATGCATCAAATATATAAAAATAAAGATCTATGTTATTACAACCAAGAAACTAACGATTTTTTAGAAAGTTATATACAACAGTTAGCAGATGAAAATACTACTACTCAGTTTTAAACAACAAAGATTAAAATACAATTGAAATACTCATAGCCGTTAAAAACTTTATAAATAAAAAGTTAAATATCAGCAAAACATTTAATTCGATGCTAAAACATCACTAATTATTGCTACTCTAAGACTATATATTTGCTCACTAATTTGTTTGTTTTTATAACCTTGCTGAATAATATCATCAACGTTAATATTAGCACAAGATGATATTATAAGTTGTAGCCTGTTGATATGTGAATTAGTTATTAAACTAGTTATAGCTTGTATGATTAATTGCATTCTTGCAGGTCTACGAAATGCATCTATAGTTGTTAAAATTTTGGTGAGTTGTTCTGCTTCTATAGATTCATTACTCAATTGTAAGCTATAATTAAGTACTATTTTAGCTACTTCAGCGTAAGCTTTAGGTACTTTAAGTTTAT
>CAKNAD010000304.1 GCA_929200515.1 Candidatus Gorgonimonas leptogorgiae
TAATGCAAGTGCATTTCAAAGTGTTTTAACGATGAAGTAGATTTTTTTAATAGCCACTCAAAGGGCAAGGCTTTTAAGCTTTTATCCTACGTTAGTATTTCTTAATTTAGTCGACACTAAACCTGCGAAAAACTGTCTTGGCTAAAAACTTATAATCACTTGCTGAAAACCAGCATTTTCAACTGCTACGTGTATAAAAACCTCTCTAGGTGTCTTATTTTTCTTACAGCTTAACAAAAGATTGCAGATTTCACGACCTGAATTTTTGCAAAGACCTGAAAGAATGCGACTCTTATTGTCTTCAATACTATTATCCGCCTATAGATCTCCTATTAACATATATCAATGTTTCATTATCGTCATTAGGATCAGCCTCTACTTCTTCTATCAACATTTCATTATTGTCTTGGGATTGATCATGAATTTCTTCTATCAACATTTCATTATTGTCTTGGGATTGATTAGGAATGTCTGCAATATTAACATCAGCCCCTAATTCTATTAACATTTTAGCTATGTCGGTGTTGCTTTGCCTATTGGCTTTATATAAAGCAGTTTCATTGCTACTATCTTTAGCATTAATATCAGCATTTGCTACTATTAACATTTTAGCTATATCAATATTGCCTTGCCTAATAGCTTTATGTAAAGCAGTTTCACCATTAATGCCTGCAATATTAACATCAGCCCCTAATTCTATTAACATTTTAGCTATATCAATATTGCCTTGCCTAATAGCTTTATGTAAAGCAGTTTCACCGTTACTATCTTTAGCATTAATATTAGTTTGTGGGAATGATAGCATTAGACTACATAGATCAGCTGAGTTATAAATAACAGAACAAGATAAAAGGCTAATTCCGTTTATTGTCATATCATGAACACCAATCCCTTTTTCAAGCTGTGATTGTATTTTGAAGTGTTCATGATTATTATTAGGTATAATGTTTAATAATTTAGCTACTAGTATATCATTTGAATCCACAGGTGATACAACACGATCTCCTAGTACTGTAGCCCCTGTAGAAACAGGGTCTATAGTATTATTTAAAAGGTATTCAGAACTGCACACTTGATAAACATCACTTGCTTGGTTTGTTGATTTTACGAATTTAGTAGAATCTAGTGGCATGCTACTATTAGTACTATGCTCTCTTGTTACATTATTAATCATAATAAACTACTCCTTGTTAACTATAATATAGATTTTTCAATATATGATTTAAAAAAAAATTTTAATTGATAGGTTAAAGATTTTTGAATTTAAATTGTGCAAGATGATACACAACGCAATATTGTACTACTAACTATTGTAGTATTCAAGTTTAATCTGACAATAACCTTAAAAATTAGCAGGCTGTTAGTTATAATTAATTAAGTAAAATTATAAAAAGAAATTAAATTTTTAATTACCATATGATATTATACAGGATTAGCTATCAATTTTGTTATTAAATTATTTTGAAAGACGCTAAAAGTTATTAGATAATTTACCTTAAAATATCTTATTCAAATCATCCTCATAAATTAATACTTTGAAGTAAATTAGTGTGATATACAGATATTAATAGTTACATTTTTTATATCAATTAAAACACGTCTCTTATCAAATAAACATGGAATTTAGTTATGCCAATATGTATCAATCCACGTACATCTTTAGCAACAAACTCATTCTCAAGAGTAGAGTTACCTCAAACATCAGTTCACAACAAAAGCAATCCACAAAATGATCTGCCAATTGTAGAAGCTGTTTGTAGCGGTGATGTTAAAGGGCTACATGAAGAAATTAGCAAATGTAATTCTGATATTCATCAAGATTACCAGTCAAACGGCGCAACATGTCGTAGCTCTTTAATTTATCTAGCCACTAAAGAAAGACATCCTCATGTCATAAAAGTCCTGCTTGATTATGGCGTTGATATTAATGTTTGCAATGAAGAAGAAAATTCTGCTCTTCTTCTTGCTTGTAGTATTGGAAATAAAGAGATAGTCAAATTATTACTTGAGTATGGTGCTGATAGCAATCTAGCTAAGAGCAATGGTGAAGCTCCGCTGTATCGTGCAGTGTATTATGGTTACAAAGAAATAGTTAATCTATTGCTTAGTAATGGTGCTGATGTTAATCAGATATGCAAGACTAAACCTGAACAAGTATATGGCGTTACCCCACTATATTCTGCCCTTATTTATGGTTATGGAGAAATAGCTAAAAGTTTAATTGAACTTGGTGCTGAAGTTAATATTCTCTGCGGATCGAAAGGAACTCTTCCATTAACTATAGCTGCTACTAATGGAGATGTAGATATGGTTAAGTTATTATTGGAATCAGGTGCTAATATTAATATGGATAGCTATAATTCCTCTCCACTTGAATCCGCTTGTGAAAAAGGACATTTCGATATAGCTAAAATTCTTCTTCGTGGTGGAGCTGATCTTTCAGCCAAAGTTTTAATGAACTGTAAACGATTAACAAAAGACAAACACCCTAAGATATACCGCCTAATAAAAGCTTGCGTAAAAATTCGAATTTCGGAAAAAAACCAAGATATCCCAGGAGTAAAAAATCAATATCTAGAGACTCCTATTGTTGCAGCTTGTAGAGCTGGCGACAAAGAATGGTTAAAAAAAGTAATAAAAGATTGTCCTTATGCAATTTATAGTACCTATAGAGAAGATAATGGTTTTTTAGTTAAAAAAACATTATTGTCTATAGCATGTAAAAGCGGAAATCAAGAGATAGTTGAGTTTTTAATTGATAATGGGGTTGATATCAATATGTGCAATTCAGATGGAGAACACCCTCTATATTCCGCTTCTTCAAAAGGGCATTACAAAATAGTTAATATGCTAATTAAAAAAGGTGCCGATCCAGAAGAATTTGATAAATGCTTAGCTATTGCCACTAAAAAAGACTATGATACTGTTATTAACATTCTAAAAAATGCTCAAGAAAATAGCAAGCAGGAGAAAAAATTTCCCGACAATCCTGAACGTTATGCTTTTGATAATTTAGCTTTTATCAAAGAATAACAAAGTTTTTACGTAACTTCTAAAATGAATACATGTTATTATGTAATAACTAAACCCCAAACTAACAATAGTCTTTAAAAACTTAAAGCCTGTTAGTTATAATTAAATCAATTCCTAAAAAATTAACCTTTTAATTACTATATGATATTATATAGAGGGCTATAATTTATTAATTAAATTATTTGAAATAGCTTATTCACCCCCCCCCTTCTAAG
>CAKNAD010000305.1 GCA_929200515.1 Candidatus Gorgonimonas leptogorgiae
GAAATATTTCAATTATTATTAGAAAATGGTGTCGATCGTTTATATACACGTGGCAAATGAAATTGTTAATCTAGTAATTTTAACGCATAAACTGTAATCCATGGAATTAAACAGCAACCTACAAATAACATTGAGCATATCCATAATAAATATACAGAATAAGGTAATTGATCAATCACGGCATTTATAGCTTCGCAAGAAAATATTAACACTGGTATATACAGCGGTAAACTGATTAAAGCATTAAGAATAGTTCCTTCGGTAGTAGCTAATGTCATACTAGCTCCAATGGCACTAATTAAAGTTAAAAGTAGCGTTGTTACCGCTAAGATTAACATAATAGCCGGGATTATTTCGGTAGGTATATTAAGCATAATAGCTATTAGTGGCGAAATTAAAGCTAGCAATAGCCCTGTATTCATCCAATGCGCTATTATTTTAGCAAAAATCATAATTGCCGCTGGATACGGCGATATTAGCACAGGATCTAGAGTACCATCTATTTTATCTGACTTAAAAAGATTATTAGTTGCAATAATTACGGCTAGCATCGCATTAATTATTAAAATTCCAGAAGCTTGTTTTTTTAATAACTGCGGATTAGTTGATATTCCTAAAGGAAATAAACTACAAGCTATTATATAAAAAACTAGTGGATTAATTAATAGTTGTGGCTTTTTATAGGTAATTGTTAAATCACGGCTAAGTATCGCTTTGAAAGCAACTAAAATTTTCATTATAGCAATCCGTTAATTAAATATAACATAAGCACTCTAGCAGTAATCTTCTAAGTTTATGGTTTGTGCTGTGACTGGCATATTTTCAATGGGTTGATGGCTTGATATTATAGCCATTCCATTTTGCTGTAAATGTTGTTGTAATAATACATTTATTTTGCTGATACCTTTTGTGTCTAAAGCAGTAAATGGTTCATCTAATATCCATAACTGATTATCATTTACTAATAAGCTTGATAGACTAACTTTCCTTAATTGACCAGCAGATAACAAACCACAAGGAGTATAAGCTAGCTCAGCAACTCCTAAAGAACCTAATGCCGCAATGATGGCTTGTTGCTGTAACTTTGGTTTTAAGTACAGTTTGTTTTTCCAAGTAATATTATCGATAGCATTTAATTCTAGTTTTAGAGCAGGTTTATGGCCAATAAATTCCATTGAATTATGATATTCACTGTTAGATGATATGTCTTGGTTATTCCAGACAATGCTTCCAGAAAACACATTATTAAGATTAGCAATAGTTCTTAACAGAGTAGTTTTGCCGATACCATTTCTACCTTTAACATAGAGCAACTGTTGTTTTTGTAGCTGAAATTTTAGCTTACTAAAAAGAATGGTGTCATTTTTGCTAACTTCTAGGTTGTTTACGGTTAACACTTGTTAAAATCCAGATAAAATATAATTAATAGCAACTAAAAATTGTAACATTATTTAAACTTTAAGATATCTGATTGTGGCTAAATGATGTATAATTTTAAATCAGGACTATAGCAAATTTAATACACAAATACCAGATGATTTTCTATCTTTATAAAGTGTATAATAACTTTTACATATTTCAGTTTTTTATAGGAATTATAAAATGAATATCAACTGGTTTCCAGGGCATATGCATAAAGCAAGGAAAGAAATAGGCAAAATCATACCTAAAATTGATATTATCATTGAAATTTTAGATGCAAGAGCCCCTGAAACAACCGCTAATCCACTAATTAATTCGTTTGCTACACAAACATCAAGGTTAAAGGTGCTGAATAAGGCAGATCTTGCTGATACAAGCGTAACTAATAAATGGCTAGATTATTTTAATGCACAAACTAATGTTGTGTCGATGGTTGCATCTAATAATAATCTTAATGCAACTAAAAATTTACTTAAAATATTGCCAAAACAAGTAGATAAGCGTAATTTTACCGTGCGACCTTTAACCGCTCTGATTGCTGGAGTTCCTAATGTTGGTAAATCTACTATTATTAATGCTTTGTGTGGAAAAACTATTGCTAAAACTGGTAATGAACCAGCAGTTACTAAGACTCAGCAACGAATTAAAGTTACTGATAATATATTACTAATAGATACTCCAGGATTTTTATGGCCAAAACTAGAAACCTCAACCATAGCATGTAAATTAGCTGCGCTAGGTTCTATTAAAAACACAGCTTTTGATGCTATAGATATAGCTTATTTTTTAATGGAATATTTTTTATTATATTATCCTCAAGAAATAAAACGTCGTTATAATTTAGAACTTATTGCTAATGTAGAGGAAACAATTGATAGAATTGCCATTAATTGTGGCTGCATAAAAAGAAAATCTGTTATCGATTACGATAAAATAGCTATTAAAGTTATCAATGATTTCCGTAGTGGTAAATTAGGGTTAATTAGTCTTGAATCACCAGAAACCTAACTGTACGGATATTTAAGTAAGTAGAGCAACAGGGGTGTTCTAACAAATCATCTTGTTGAAATAAGTTCTATATAAATTAGGAGAAATAATAATATGAAGGGTATAAGATTTATTATTATCTTATCAGTTGTTTGTATTACCACTGTATTTGCTTTAGCTAAGCCATCAAGCCTAGCCCATCAAGCCTACCCTTTTAAAGAAAATATACATTATAAAATAATTAATCCTACTGTATCTGATACTGCTAAAATTACAGAGTTATTTTCAGTATATTGTGCAACATGCTATTTATGGGAAAAAGGCATATTAGAACAAATTAAAGAAAAGTTACCGCCAAATAAAATAGTATTTGAGCAGGCACATAGCCCAATAGCTGGACAATTTGCTAAGCAAATTTCAACTATTTTAGCAATTGCTAAATTCAATAATAATTATGAAGAAACTAAAAAATTATTATTTCGTATAATACAACTAGAACGCAAAAAATGGGTTACAGAACAAGATTTTTTTAAAACCATGGAAACTATTGGTTTTTCCTATGAATTTTATAAAAAACATGAAATGAACCTTCAAGTTGTTCAGTATTTAATGGCGTGGAATGAAATAGCTAACCTTACCGATATTGTTCCTAGTTTAATAATAAATAACAAATATTTAATTCTTACTCATAAGATGAAAAATATAGATGAATTAGAGAGAATTATTGTATATTTACTAGAACTATCTAAAAATTAATTAGATAGAACTTACGCATTGACAACCTATATTAATATAATGCATTATAAAAAATTTGT
>CAKNAD010000306.1 GCA_929200515.1 Candidatus Gorgonimonas leptogorgiae
TTATGCCTTATATCTCGCAACTAAAGGAGCGGGTTTTACGGCACTTTTTGATAAATAAAAAAAAATATAAGTGCTTATTTAATATTTTAGCTTTTTAATGCTACCCCCCTTTAATTAAATAGATTTAACTTGTTTGATTTTTCAGTTTTCACTTATCTATATTTGCAATCATTCATTATATATGCCGAAATATTGTAGGGCGATCTAAATAATTACCTTAGCTGTGATTATTTATTGTATACACCTAATATATACCTTCATCTATTAGGTGTATAAAACAAATAATTTTTCATTTACAAAAACTCAAGGTTTAATCAATGACTAAATCAAATGCTTTTTATGCTCAATCTGGTGGAGTCACTTCTGTTATTAACGTTACTGCATGTGCGGTAATTAATGAATTGCGTAAAAACAAAAAACAAATAAAAGAAATATATGCAGGTAACAACGGTATTTTAGGAGCATTAAAAGAGGAATTAATAGATATTTCATGCGAGCCTAAAGGTAATATTTTAAAATTAATGCACACTCCAGGGGGAGCCTTTGGGTCTTGTCGTTATAAACTCAAAGAAAGCAGTTCTGATTTCGAAAGAATAATTCATGTATTTAAAGCCCATAATATTAGATATTTTTTTTACAATGGCGGTAATGATTCCATGGATACCGCACATAAAATTGCTAAATATAGCGAGCATATAGGTTATGACCTCAAATGCATAGGGATACCTAAGACAATAGATAATGATTTAGCTATAACTGATTGCTGTCCTGGTTTTGGATCTGCTGCAAAATTTTTGGCAACATCTATGTCTGAAGCTAATCAAGATGTCGCCTCTATGTGTGCAACATCTACTAAAGTATTTGTTCTTGAAGTTATGGGCAGACATGCAGGCTGGCTTGCGGCTGCTACGGCTATGGCAACTTTTGTTGATAATAGCCCTCACCTTATTATTTTTCCTGAAATTCTATTAAATACAGATAAATTTCTTGCTTTATTAGAGCAAAAAGTGAAAACTTATGGCTATTGCTGTATAACAATTTCAGAGGGGGCAAAGTATGAAACAGGTGATTTTCTATCTGCTTCTACTTCGGTAGTAGATTCGTTTGGACATCAGCAGCTAGGCGGAACAGCTGTAAATATTTGCAATATAATAAAGAAAAATCTAGGGTATAAATATCATTATGCTATTAGTGATTATTTACAAAGGTCTGCCAGGCATATATCTTCAAAAGTAGATGTCGATCAAGCATATGCTGTAGGAAAATATGCTGTAGAATTAGCGATGTCGGGAGAGACGGATAAAATGCCAGTTATTATAAGAAAATCTAATATTCCTTATCGATGGGGAATTAAGTCTGCATCTTTAGAAAAAGTTGCTAATAAAGAAAAAAAACTTCCAAAAGATTACATAGATAACGATGGTTTTGGAATTACACAGCAATTCTGTGATTATCTACAACCGCTTATACAAGGCGAGGAAGTACCAATATATAGAAACGGTTTGCCAGTATACGCCAAATTGCAAAAAACATTAGTAGCAAAGAAAGCAAAGGTCTACACACCTTCTACTTGAAGATATTTTTTCTATAGATTGACTTGGAAAAAAAATTTAATTTAAAGTATTACATACAGGTGGTAGTTGAAAACTCGCACTTCCAACTGCTACCTGTATACAGATAATTAAAACAGAGTTTATTTAAGCAAAAAAATGCTTTAGCTTAAATTAGTTGCTGAGTAATCTAATGCTTCTTTATATGTATATATTTTTTCTTGTACATCAGCATCTTTTATTGCTGCCTTTATAGCAAGATTTTGCATTATATCATTATACATTTTATTTATGTATTTTTTATCTGAATAAATTGTTTCTAATGCCTTTTGAGGATTTTCCATAAATTGAACATAAGACTGTATATACTCGTGTAAAGTTTTTTCATCTATATTAACTTTATACTTATCTACCAGAGCCATAACTAACAAGCTTCTTTTTATTAAATCGGTTGCTCTTTCTTTAATTGATGCATCTAAAGCATCAGAACCTTCTTTTAATAACTCAGGCTGCTGTTGTAATAAATTTTGTTTTATCCACTTTGTTTCTTGCGAAATTAAATATGATGGAACTTCTTCAATATTATTTAATTCACTTAATTTAGACATGATTTCTAGTTCTAATCTTTTTTCAGATATTTTTTTCGCACTATGAACTAGGTTTGTTTTAACTTCTTTGTTGAAATCGTCTTTATTTCCAGAAACAATGCCTAGTTTTTTAATAAAATCAGAATTTATTTCTGCTGGTTCAAATTTCTGTAGTTTCTCTAGCTGTAGCTCTAACTTTAATGTTTTACCTGATATATCTTTATTGCTAAGTTTATCAGAAAAAGTAATCTCTACTGTTTTAGATTCTTTTGGATTTAAACCTATTACATGCGATTGTATTTGTTGAAGCAGTTCATCTTTGGTATTTCCTAATTCTAAAGTATTCTCTTTATTCTGCATGCTCGCAATAGCTTCGCCATCGATGCTAAATAGACTCCAACGAATTGTAGCTATATTTGACTCTTGGGCTACTTCAGTTAAATCGATTGTTGAACCATGAACTTTTATTATTTGACTGATAGCATCGTCTATATCTTGATCGCTGATATCAATGATCATTCTTGTAGGCTTCAAAGAATTAATATTTTCTAACTCTATTTGTGGGTATACTTCAAAACTAACTGCAAATGTTAGATCTTCTGTATCATTTTCTGCATCTATTAAGCTATCTAGTTCAAAAGTAGCGCTACCTTGAATTAAAGGTATTTTTTTCTCTAATATGCCATTATAGAAGCTTTCAGATATTACTTCTGCACGAGCTTCTTGAAAAGCTTGAGTGCCATATCTTCTTTCTATTATATTTAAAGGTATTTTTCCTGGGCGAAAACCATCCATTCTTACTTTAGATGCAAGCTCTCTTAATTTTTTATTAAATTGTTTTTTTACTTGCTCTACAGGTAAAGTTATTGTTGCTCGCCTACTTATTGGGGAAAGGTTTTCAATTGAGATACTCATTGTTACTCCTAGAAATACAAGGTAGTTAGGTATATTTTTGCTTTACTTCCATTGTTGCAACTATAAAGTCCTGTAGTTGCGTGATGTG
The DNA here is from genome assembly GCA_929200515.1 of Candidatus Gorgonimonas leptogorgiae. GTDB lineage: Bacteria > Pseudomonadota > Gammaproteobacteria > Pseudomonadales > Endozoicomonadaceae > CAKMZJ01. The sequence goes on from CAKNAD010000306.1 coordinate 3,141, forward strand.
ACATGCTCTCATCCCTAAAGGGAGGGGCTTCATAATTCATTGCGACGTGCTTAACCACCAGGATTAAGT
>CAKNAD010000307.1:0-386 GCA_929200515.1 Candidatus Gorgonimonas leptogorgiae
ATTACTTATATAATTTCAAGTAGAAATGTAAGGTTAAGTTTAAACTACTACAGTTTAGATGTTTAAATAATCATCTAATAGGATAATCAATACAATTTAGAATTTTTTTATTCTAAAATTTATTTATTTCTTCTTGTAGTTTTTTAAGCACAGAGCCTACATCTTTTATTTTAGCTTTTAATTCTTGTCTTTTTGATTCTGTTATGCCGGTTTTCGTAAGCTCGTTTTCTAGCCCTGCAAGTTCTTTAAATTTTTCATCATGCTGGGTTGATAAAGCTATCAGCGATGGTTTACCGTATGATTCTTGATTTGTAAATAAACTGAATTGTAAAGACTCTGTTACAGAAATTCTCTCTTCTGGATCTGGAGCTAACAGTGCATATATC
>CAKNAD010000307.1:396-3190 GCA_929200515.1 Candidatus Gorgonimonas leptogorgiae
TAGCCCTGAAACCTAGCATTTCCAACTGCCGCGTGTATATATCTTATTATGGTTTGTGATCTTTTAATTATCGATAGTGCCTGTTCTGAATACTATAAGCTGGCCATTCGATTCTAGTTGGATTTCCCCTGCCATTTCCTCTGCTTTTTCTTCTTCTTCTAAATAATATTTCCACAGTTTTCTATTATTATCGTTCTCACCTGAGTTATACATTCTCTTCATAAGTGTATTTAGTTGTTCTTTTTTTGCAAGTGCTTCCGTTAGTCTCAGTTTTAACTCTTCAAGCTGGACACCTTTAATTTTGCCATCTTTTACTACTATTTCTGAGTGTTTTAGGCGTGTTGTATTTGCTGATGAAGTTGTCGAGTTTATTTCCTAGGATCTATTCATAGCTGATGCAGCTATAGAATCACCTCCTGGTATATTATTTGCTTTTCTGGCATTTTGGATCAACTCTACGTTGGAACTTGCATTATTCCGTGCTAGAACTTTAGAATCAGGTTCAAGCTGAATAAAAATTTCATACAAGCTTTTAAATAAGTCCTGATCATCAATAGTTGGGATATATTCTGCTAATTTTGGATATATTGATTCGAACAGAATTTTTTCCATTAGTGATAATTCTTTTTGACCATTTACCACAGAGAGTTTTTCTAGTACTCTAGTTTTATCTTCGTTTATCATTTGGCTATCTATAATACGACAAATAAGAGTTGGATCTGAGAAATCAAACTTAATATCTCTTCTTATAATAGAAGAATTAACGCATTTTTTCATGTGAGATATTAATGCGTCAACTATTTCATAATCCGCATTAGCTAATGCTATGTTTAATAATTTTTGGATACCTGTACTTTCATTATTGTAATCTATTTGTTTTTCTCGTATGCTATGTGCACAATCCAGATCTAGTAGTAGACGCGCAATATTAGCGTTACCTACCTCTACAGCTATCATGGTAAGTGTATTACCATTATTGTCTACGCAATCCCGAAGATTAATGACATCATCGTATTCTATTATTTCATATATATAGTCATCTCGCACATAAGATATTAAGTCATCAATATCACTTCTAGATGTTTCTGTTTCTTTTTCTGTTATTGCCCTAGCACTTAATTCCGTTGTTATGCTTGTCAATGCAGTATGGTCATTTTCTTTGGTGTATCGATTTTGTGTAGCTGTTTCTAGTACATTTGCAGTATTATCTGATAGTTGTGGTATTTGAGCCTGAGCCATGGATTGTGGGTTTGTAGTGGGTAATCCTGTTAATGGCATTATGAATATCCTATTAAATAATTGAGTAGATTTTAAAGATTAAAGATATTGAGTTTATAAAAGGTTTTAGTTAGTTGATAAGGATTGTATGCAATTTATATATTACATAGTTTTAATTATGCTTTAAGTTCGATATTTTGCAGGGATTGTATACAATTTGTAGTTAAAGATCAACTCTATACAGCTTATACTTGAAGATACGGAATTTGGAACACCCTCAAGTAAATCTTTTTAACAGCCCTCAGAGGGCAAGGCTTCTAAGTTTTTAGTTGCCACTTTCTAAATAATTGTGCAAAAATAATGCTAGAGTATCAAGATATAACTCTATTTTAGCTAGTTTATTAACAGCATTATCTTTTTCCCCTATAATATCTACATTATTAAATTTATTTTTTAACTGATTATATAATACCTGTTGCTGATAAATTACATAAGGCTGATTACTGACAGCTAGTACGCTAGTTTTCTTTATATCATAATTATTCATCCAATAATTTATAGTGTCTGCGGTATTAGCTCTAAATATAATATTATCCGCTCTTTTAACATCGGGAGCAGATATTAATGACACAGGCAAGTTTTGCATTTCTTGAGGAATTGTAGCAATATGAAACATTGCTAGTGCTGCATCGGCTTCTGTGGCTGTTGTAGATAAATAATTAGAAAAAATTTGTAATTTATGATTCTTTGCAGTTATTTCTTTTGCTAAAGCAAACTGCTGATTATAATCAGTATTTGCATCTTTCAATACTGATGTAATTGTTATTATATCTTTTTCATTTGCAAGATTATTATTAATAATATATTCAAAAATACCGTGCAATATGCTTTCACTATAGTCTTTTTCTGTGTTTAATTTTCTGTTTGATCCTAAAAGTACTATCTCGTTAACTCTTATTCCATTACTCCACTCTTTACCTAAATATTCTATTCTTGATTTTATTGTAAAAGATGTAGCTCCGAGGATCAAAGCATATTGAAAATAGCTATCTGATGCATGAATATCCTGAATTAAGTTTAATTCTGAGATTAAATTTAATATAGTTTGTCTTTGTTGCTCGTTAATTGCAAATGGTTTTATCTGCCATCTTTCTTGATTGCTAGATCTTCTAAACTTTTTAAAACCTTGGTAAATACTTTGAATATCATTTGGATCATGTGGAATATCTAATTCATTAAGTATTTTAGAAAAAATGATAGTATTTTTCCTTTCGCTCATGTCTAGTATCTTATTAATGCTTGAATACGTGTCATTGATATTATCGCATGCACTAGCATGTATTGCACAATTGTATATAAATATTGTAAATATTATAGTACATATAGTAGATTTTATGATGTTGTGAATAAACATAGAAAAATTATTTAATATCCTTATTAAGAATTATTTTTAAAAAATAGATATTTTAACTGCTTAAAAATATCGTATACCAATGTAGCATTGCATAGAAGCTAAAACAATGCTATACACGTAGCAGATGAAAATGCTAGGTTTCAGGGCTAAGTAAAATGGTTT
>CAKNAD010000308.1 GCA_929200515.1 Candidatus Gorgonimonas leptogorgiae
TGATAATATCCTGTATTGTTATAACTTGTCTTAATTAGTGTTCTTGAATTTAATTTATTCTTTCCTCTTGCTGTATTTTTCTAAGCATTAGATACAGCTTTTACCTCCATTAATATTTTTAAAAAATAACTTCATATTAGTTTAATTAAAAAAGAAACTTTCAATAATAAATTTAGTCTAAACTTTGATTATTAACTAGAACTTTATTTTATATACATATAGTATTTAAAGCCAAATTAATTATTCATAATAGTAGTAGTAAACTAATTGATAAAATACTAGGCTAAATCATTAAATAATTCATGTTTTCTCTCATCAATAAAAACGATTCTTTAAGGAAATAATAATGCAGACAAACAATAATACACATAATGTTATAAGTGATAATGCTTTACCTGATTTCAGGCGTTCTGGTGTAACAGAGACAAAAAATGTAGTAAACACCCCTGCTCACAATCTAGAAAATAAGCCAATTACTGATTTTGTGATAACAAACGTAGCTGTTAAGAAAGAAGTAGTTTTAGAACCTAATGTATTTAAACAACAACTACAATCAGGCGAGCTTAAAAAAATATCTAGTAAAATCATAGTTACTGGAAATGTAAACTTTCGATCTGATAAGCTATTAACAAAATTACCTGATAATTTAGAAGTGCAAGGAACTTTATCAATCACAAATTGCGAGAATTTAACTAAATTCCCTAAAAACTTAATAGCAGAATCACTTAGTGTTTCTAATTGCCATCAAGTTATTAATTTAGCAGAAAGTATGTCAATTAAACAAGAAATTAGAGTGACCGACTGTAATCAATTAACAAACCTTTCATCGGAAGATATTAGATTAAGTCTAGACAATAGCTTAATTATACAAAGTTGTAAAAAGTTAGAAAGCTTACCTAACTTTAGCAAAATAGGAAAAGACCTAAAACTTTATGATTGCCCTTTATTAGTTAAGTTACCAGAAACAGCAAATATATCTGGTAATATTGCAATTACACATTGCCCTAAAATAATAACAATGCCTATTAGTTGGAGTAGTGATCTAGTTGCAAATAAACAGTCATCAGATCCTAAGGTACAACTAACAGATACTGGAATTTCTTTAGAGCAAATTAAACAGTATAATCAAAACTATACTAATGGTGTAAAAATTATGTTAGGTGTAGATGGCGAATATCAACAAACGTTTAATAACCTAGATGAAGCGTTTTTTTATTGGTCACAGTTTGCTAACGATGCTAAAGATATACCAACAATCGTTGTTAGTTCTCAACAAGAACAAGATTTATGTGAATTATTTTTTATGTTAGCTAAATTAACAGAAGGTTATTATAATAACTCGAAACTTGCTAATAATCTATTAGAAATACCACATCTATTGCATAAAGCCACTGAATGTTGTAAAACTAGTGCTTTCGAACGCCTTCATAAAGATGTATATTTTTCATCTGGAAGGTCTAAGCACATTACAGATTATCAATCGCTGTTATCAATATTTGTTGACATGTTAAAAGAGTAAAAACTGTAAATTATATAATACTTGGGAATCATTTAGCTTATTAAACAACCACTTTGTTTACTAGTAGTTTGTATTTCCCAAGTGGCAGATTTGCTAGTAGTTTGTATTTCCCAGGTGGCAGAAAGATCTGGCATTGTTTTTGCAGAATCTATAAACCATGTCATATCATTACATATTGGTCCTGCAACCTCAGATTGAAATGTAATATGATTTGGTAGGCATCCTGCTAATAAATGAGTTGTAGCAATAAATTCTTCCATAGTTTCTTTAAGTAGTATAGGACCAGTGTTCTCCAATACAAATGATGATGTGCCTTTGGCAGTAAGTAATTTGTTTTGAATGTTAGGATTACTTAGGTTACTTATACATTTTTTGAAAGCTAATAAAAAAATAGGATGCATAGCATAAGATGTTGCTAATATATCTGAATTACCTCTGTTTTTATTGCCTGGAATTAGAAAACCCGCTGGTGCTTTCATTTCTCCCCATTCTAAAGGCTCGTCTGTTTTAGGACCTCTATCTGTATCCATATAAATCATTCCTGTAGAGCTACGATCTTTTTTTAAGCCACTTGCTTGGTTTATAGCATCAGGACCTTTTGTTAATAAAGCATAGCGTAGTAAATCACTAGCTACAGCTTTATTATCTAATTTATCTCTAGCAAAAGATAAAGCTTGTTGAAACTTTTCTTTACCTTCAATGCTAACTTGTTCTAATTTAGCTTTATTTATATCTAATACTTTAATATCGATATCTTGTAATGCTGGTAATGTGGGTAATAATTGCATTTGAGAATATTCTTCACTAGTTAACCACTTTTTATCTATCCAAAGAATAATCTCTTTTTTCGGTTGTGCTAACCCAGTGCGGATGATATTTTTTAGGTATCTATCTGGCAATAAACTTCCTAGCCATATAAAGTTTACAGGCACGTCTGAAGCAATATTATAAGATAATGGAATGTCTGTTCTTTTGGTTTTATCTGCAAATATTTGTTGATATACTTCTGGAAGATAATCTTTTTTATTCGTTGTTGCTAAAGCCGTTTGATGGTTTTTTGCTTGATTTATTGTGATTTTATTATGTAGCTCTTCAACAGATAAAAGTTCTACATCTCTGTTAGAAATAGATAAATAGAAAAATTTTAACTTTTCTTCATCGCTAATTTTTTGTAAGTTTTCTATTATATACATTCCTTCTGTTGTATTTTCAAGTTGTTGTTTAGTCTTTCGTTGATACATCCGGCTGTTAATTGGCCTATCTCTTAACCTAATGAATGGTTCAACATTATAAATGTAATGTATGAAACATTCTCTTAGAACCTCATTTACTTTAATAAATTTATTAACAAGCATTGTAGTTGTTGGGTTATTATCTATCTCGAAAGTAACTGTTTGATTATTTTTTAATGCTTCCATACTATTTACCTTTATTAATTAGACCTTTAATTTTTAGTTCTCATTAATAAATACTTAAAAATATGGTATTAGTTCATTTTTATTAAAGAATTGTATAATTTACAAGCTAGTTTAAGCAATAATTATAAATTTTTAGTCAAGGCAGTGCGACTACTAACACAAGATACCAGCTCCTCCCGTTCAACGACAGGTAGAAAAGTATTTTAATATAGTTAAATTTAA
>CAKNAD010000309.1:0-2401 GCA_929200515.1 Candidatus Gorgonimonas leptogorgiae
TAGTAAAGTGATAACATCTTGCAAATCAATAACGTACCCATGGTTTTTAAAGGTTGCATGCTTTGTAGGCTTATTCATGTCGAAATTTACGCTTTCTCGATTGAGGTGGAAGAGAGAGAGCTGAAGACAGAGAAAGCTATGTTAAGGCTTTGTGTTTTTCAGAAACAGCTAGCCAAACAAGTGGTATTGAAACTAATGTATTGCAAATTAAACCGATAACAAATAGCCACATTACAGAATCCATGCTTGGCTGCCAACTATCATTTGCATAAAGAATATAGGCAGGCAGATAAACAAGACAATTAACTATAATTGCCTGAATAGCGATGTATTTTGGTCTGCCAATCGCATAAAACAAACTATCCGTTATTAAGCTGAAACTCAGAAGAAAATAGCCAGGCAATAGAATTTTGTAAATGTGACTCGATGTATCAACAAGCTTCAGGTCAGCGTTAAAGAAATTGGCTATGTTAGACCAGAAAGGGGCGGTTAAAAAGAAAATACTTGTCATAAAAAATGTTATTAATAGCATTTTTAAAAGTGCAGACTTTATTTTTAAAGAACTGTGTAGCTGAGATAAAGCGGCCTTGCAAACTTCAGCATAGGCAAGCAAGGGAATCAACAATATACCCCAGATAATCTGCATGGTTAGTTCATAGCTAGCAAGAGCGTGTGCACTCATTTCATTCAGTAATTTTAAAATTACAGCAAAATAAAATACATTTCGTATAACTCTTGCACCAGCACTCCAAAAAGCTACGTTAAGCATATCTTTACTGACACTTCTCCATGCTTTTAGGTTCGGAAGCCTTCGTAGCTGAGGACAAATACGCATCATGACAAATAATAGGGATAAAAAGCAAATAAGCTCTGTAAGAGCATTAGAGCAAGCTACTCCCAACGTACCCAAATTTAAAGAAAAGTGTAAATTACCAAAAAAAATTGCATCTAAGGAAACTGAGATGAGAATCTTGATCAACGTGAATATAAAAATGATACGTTTGAAATTTAACGCTGTCGCTAGGGTAAATAGAAATATTTGTAGGGTGCTAAAAACAACACCTATGATTTTAATTTGGAGGAACTCATGTGTTTTAGCTATCAAAGTAGCGGGGGTTCCCATCGCTTCAATTAATAAGTTTGGTTTAATCCAGACAAAAAAAGTAAGTGAAAGGGAGAGTATTGTTAGTGCAATGAATGCCAATTTGGCTGATTCCATGCCATCGTCATTACTTAATTGAGACCTGCCAATAAAATAAAACAAAGGGAAAATGAGGGCATCTCGAAGTATTTCAAAAGCTAAATCAATAAAGCGCCAGTGGGATACTACTGCAAGCGCATCGGGTTCGCTGATGACATTACCTATCAAATACAGGCTGTTCCATTCGTAAATTTTGGGCAAGAACATATAGCTTAAAACAGCTAAGAACAGACCCCAGTTTTGGTTAGAAAGCGAATGGAATAGTTGTGCATAGAAAGCTGTATAATTTGGCAGGGTAGTAGCATCAGGATAAGATGGTGGAGGATTACTACTATTTTGATGTGTTGATCTTGAATTAAATAGTCTTCTCACAGAGTTTATTAAAGAAATAAACGGCATAAAATTCCTTTGCTGTTAAATATTTTACATTAAATTTTTAAAGATGGCATTATAACACATCATTATATTAAGATCTATATAGTATTATTAAACCGACAACCTCTGAAGCTAGTATAAAAACTATTTCGCCAAATAGTTCAACTATTAATAAGGTTACTGCGGAAACTAAATTATATAATGAGGAAGATCATCTAATCAACTCCAAGATCCTAATAATAGTTTTATCTATGTAGGCACAAAAGGGTATTGGGGCGTTGGATCTTATGAATGTATTTTAAAAAGTGCAAAAGATATAAATATAAATTATTTAATGTCGCTGATTGAGCAATCTTATAAAAAGAATAGATAGTTTGTGGTGTTTTGACTAGCTAAGTTATTGTATAAAATGTTTAATTTCTAGTATATGACTTTGAAGATATGTTTTGCACCGCTTAATTAAAAGATTGAGTTATAGGTGAAAACATGCAGAATATAATTGCATATTAAAATATTAGATTTTGCAATAGTTAAAAAAATTACTTCAAATTAACTAACATAACTACCTAGAGATAGGGCTGCATAAAATCATTTACATTTTCTATCATTTGATATACAGTGCTTCAACAATTTCTAACTTGGATTACATTATGTAATCGCCTATTCAGATAACTATAGTTATTATAAATAGGCATAGGCAAAGAGCTATCATTAAAAACTGACAGCATATATTTTCCATTTTAAATAACAGTACGATCATGGCTACTGTTCATAGTTAAATTTTCTATAGAAGTTACAAAGGATGTTACTACAAAGTATGAGTAT
>CAKNAD010000309.1:2411-3146 GCA_929200515.1 Candidatus Gorgonimonas leptogorgiae
AAACTAAACGAAGGGATACATGAAAGAGATGAGGTTTTAGCCGTCTCGCTTTTATCTGCATTAGCAGGGCATAATAGTTTTTTATTAGGGCCTCCAGGAACTGCAAAAAGCTTAATTTCAAAGCGTATCAGTAGTGCTTTTAAAGAGCATCAGTACTTTGAATGCCTGATGAATAAATTTACCACACCTGAAGAAGTCGTTGGTCCAGTATCGATTAAAGCATTAAAAGAAGATAAATACACACGAAAAACCGAGAGTTATTTACCTACAGCTGATTTTGCGTTTTTAGATGAAATCTGGAAGTCTAGCCCTGCAATTCTTAATACATTATTAACACTAATCAACGAAAAAACCTTTAAAAATGGAAATAAAACGTCCAAAGTTCCTTTAAAGGCCTTAATCTCCGCATCAAACGAAACACCTAGTAACGATCAAGGATTAGAAGCACTTTTTGATCGCTTCTCTGTACGTCTGTATGTACCACCGATGATTGAAGCTCAAAATTTCAATGCGTTACTACAAAGTGCTCCTACAGCATCAAGTGTTGATCTAGACAATGAGCTTAGTATTGGCAATGAAGAATGGCAGAAGTGGCAACAAGCTATTCACGATGTGACATTATCTGAAGAAACATTGTCTATCATCAAAATTATTCGCACTGAATTGGCTAAGCAATCAGAAGAGCTTTCAATTTATGTATCTGATCGTCGCTGGCAGCGAGCCGCTCTTTTAATT
>CAKNAD010000310.1 GCA_929200515.1 Candidatus Gorgonimonas leptogorgiae
GCAGTATTTTGCATTGAATTAAACCATTTTACTTAGCCCTGAAACCTAGCATTTTTATCTGCTACCTGTATATATGTTAGATAATAGTTTCTAATGCTAGTTCTATCATGGTATCAAAACTAGTTGTTCTTTCTGTGGTTGATAAGGCTTCTTGCCTTGGAATATGGTCACTTACAGTGCAGATTGCTAAACCTTGAACCTTGTATTCAGCACATACTCTATATAATGCTGAGGCTTCCATTTCTACACCTAAAACACCCATTCGTGCCATTGTAGTAAAAAATTCTGGTTCAACGCTGTAGAAATCATCTGATGAAAATAAATTGCCTATTTTAATATTGGTATTTAATTTTTTAGCTGTATCCACGGTTTTTGCTAACAAGCCAAAATCGGCAATAGCAGCAAAATCATGCCCTCCAAACCTTATACGATTGGTTTTTGAATCAGTGCATGATCCCATGCCAATTACTATATCTCGTAAGTTTACAGCTTCTGAAATGCCACCACAAGAACCTACTCTAATTAATTGTTTCACGCCATAATATTTAATTATTTCGGTGTAATATATTGTTGCCGAAGGCATTCCCATCCCCGCACCCATAGTAGATACTGCAATTCCTCGATATTTACCAGTAAACCCTAGCATTCCACGTACATCTGTTATTAACTTTGCATTTGATAAAAACTTGTAGGCTATATATTTAGCTCTTAAAGGATCTCCAGGAAGTAAGCATATTTCGGCAAAATCTCCAGAGTTTGCATTGATGTGAGGGGTCATATAATTTTACTTTGAGTTAATTTTAATTTGTTATAAGTTACAACTAAAAACTACTAATTTTTTGTATATGAAGATGCATGTTTTCTATACAATAAGAAACAATTTAACAAACTTTTTGTCGTATGTAAACAGCATTTGAAAGTAGTATACTGTATACTTTAAAACATATAGGATTAAATTTAAATATTAAACAATAAAGAATCTACCATTTGTGATATACAATATGCTATAGTAACTTGCATTTCATAACTTATTCCTAAGTTATCTGCTTGAGCTACTATGATAAGTTCTTCAGCATGCATATATTTTTTAGCTTCAGCATTATTATTATTAGTTACCAGAATAACATTAATACCCTTATTATAAGCTGATTTAATTGATTCAATTACTTCTGCTTCATTGCCATTAATAGAAAATATAATCAACACATCTTTTTCTTGCCCTATAGCTTGAATTTGTCGAGAAAATACCGAATTATAACCAGAGTAATTAGCTATAGAGCATATTTCTGTTGCTCCAGAACAAAGAGATACCACAGGCAACGCTGGTTTATCGTACTTTGCTGTAGTTACCATTAAGCTAGTAAAATACTGAGAAACACCAGACACTATACCGCTTCCATAAGTTATTACCTTGCTTTCATTTAATAGGCATTTTGCCATTGCTTCAGCAGATTGTATAATTAATGGCAATACACTCTTTTGTAAGTTTTGCTTTGCATTAATGATGTTATTAATATAGTCATTAAGCGATGCTAGCATATTATGCTCCATGTACAGGTGGTAGACGCATCTGTTAAATTTAGACACAAATAAAAAATAATATCTGAATAATTATTTCGCATTATAATACAATATTTATTTTTATATTAAGAAAATTTTTAAAGATTGTTTTTACTAGGTTGAGATATGTCTGACATTTTCTAGATAATAATATTAATAAAGAAGAAAATGTGTATATACACGTAGCAGTTGGAAATGCAAGTTTTCAGCAAGTGATTATAAGTTTTTAGGCGGTATTTCGCAGATTCAGTGTCGACTAAATCAAGAAATACTAACGCAGGATAAAATCTTGGAAGCCTTGCCCTTTGGGACTATTAAAAAGGTCTACTTCACATCGTTAAAATACTTTGAAATTCACCAGAATTTCAAAGTATTTTGCCTTAAATTAAACTATTTTACTTAGCCCTTAAACCTAGCATTTTCATTTGCCACATGTATAATTGTACCCAAAGTACTGCTGGAATACAATTGCATTTCTTTGCCTTGAATTAAAACTTTTTCTTTAGACTTTAGAGGAATGCTTCACGCTTATTTAGAGGAATGCGTCACGCTTATAGATGGACAGTCTTTTATGTATTCGAAATATGCATTGATTCCTTCTGCACTATGCATTCCTCCGTGTTTTTCTTCTACCATTTTAATTGCTTTCTTTTGGCCTTCAGGAGTACACCGATAACTTGTAGTAGTTTTTAGATCAGCAATCTTGGTTGGCATAGCTGTAGATGTGCTTATTCCTTCAGTAATTTGCTGATATGTGCTAGATATAACATCAAAAGCAGTACTCGTAACATCAGAAAGTCTACTACTTAAATAAGAAGTTATTTCTTCAGCAGTAGTTGTAGGTAGAGTACCATTATTAAGAATAGTCGTATTTCTGTCCATTAGAGTTGTAGGGGTAGTAGCATTATTAAAAATAGTCGCATTTTCGCCTGTTATACCTGAGGTATCAACGCCGGGAGAAAATGCATTCCATATAGCTATACCGACAGCTGTACCAACTAGCCCTCCTGTTAGTGCTACTGCTGCTATTGCTACTTTCCAAGATAGCCACTTTCTGCCACTAGGTTGATTGACTGTATTGCTTTCAACATTCGTATCATTAACTAAAGGCTGGCTAGCCTTCTCCGCAGCATTCTTATTTATATCTACTAACTCATATTGTGATGGTATCATCGGGCGATATATGTCGCCTTGATATCTATCCATAATAAATCCTATTAAGTTAAATATCCGTTTTTTAATAAAGATAACCGCTATTATTAGCCTATAGCAGTTTTAAATAAAAAGGGGGTAATTATAGGTAAACACTACTAGAATATTAAATACCTTTCACGGTGTTTTGTCTTTAATTAACTATTTTTATTCAACGCTAAAAAAATATATCTTAAATTTTTTAATTAAAGATACTGTTTTTCGAATTAAATAAAAACATTTAATAGTATAACAAAATATTAAAAAAATACTAACTACATTTTAGGATTTATTCACTACATAGATTAGTATATACACGTGGCAGTTGGAAATGCGGGTTTTCAGCAAGTGATTATAAGTTTT
>CAKNAD010000311.1 GCA_929200515.1 Candidatus Gorgonimonas leptogorgiae
TTTAATTGGAATAAAGAATAAAAATAAAATTATAGAGGTTAAAATATGATAAACACTAATAATCTATCCGCGTTCTTAGTTCATGATGAATGTACGAATATTGATTCTTGCAGGCATTAATGTTCCTTTGTCTACGATGATGGGAAAAAGGCTATTGAAGTTTCTCTTGGACCTGAAGATATTGAAAGTTATTTTAATAAAATAGACAAAAATAACATATTTAGCAACTATAAAGAGGACCATTTTAGAGATGCTCATACTTTATTTTCTGAAGATGATATAAGTCAAACGTCACATTTTAATATTGAATTATGTGAGGATGAAACTAAGTGTAAATGCACTATTGTAGTGGGTGGCACTGAAGTAATAAATATAGTGGATGGCACTAAAGTAACAAATGTATTGGGTGGCACTAGAATAGTAAAAATATTAAGTAGAGAAGACACAAATCGGTTTCTAGCTGCTTTGGGTAATAGGAACTAATTATAAAATCGGTGGTCTATCGCATTTTGATTGTTAGCCATAAAAAATTAATTTAATCAGCGAAAGCATCAATATTCCACTTAGTGTTGGTATTTTTTGTTTTTATCCACACTAAACTTGCGAAATATTGCCTTGGATAAAAGCTTATAAACTATTGTTCAATAGCAATTAGCATTTATAACCGCCACGTCTATATAATAAATAATAAACTTATAGAGGTTAAAATATGATAAACGTTAATAATATATCAGAATTTCACATTAATGCTAAATGTATAAGAACTGATCTTTGCCAACATACATGTTGGTTTTTCTTTGCAGATGGAAAACCTCTAGTTTCGGTTGATCTATATAAAAAAGATATTGAAGGCTATCTTTCTAAAATAGATAAAAATAAGATACTCAATCTATGTGGAGATGAGCATTTTACACAAACTACTAGTTTATATCCCAATCTAAACAATTCTATAAGCGACATAACTCCAAATTATAATATGATGACATAACTTCAAATTATAATAATGATATTGCTTATATAAGTAGACAAACATCTGCAAATAATAATAACCTTTTAAATATTGAAATTAATGCAAATCAAGTTTCGTCTTTTACAATTTCTAATGAGTGTACGGAATGTGATCCTTGTAAGCACAAATGCACTATTGTATCGGATGATGTGATAGTAAAGAAAACATTAAGTCAAGCAGAAATAAAGAGGTGTATCGATAAAATCCCTCAAAAAAATATTAATTATAGGTTTGATTTAGCGCATTTTAATGCTTGTTGATAAATAAACTTAGTTAAAAAACTAGGGTTGTAAGAGTTTTACCCTGTGTTAGTATTTATTTTAACGAACGTGGCGGAATTCTCCTCTATAGATGTAGGCTTGGGGGGAGATGGATAGCCACAAACAGTTTGCTTTTCCAATACAATTTCTATATACTACAATCTGCTTTTGAGAGTAGAGATGGATTATTTTCGGCTTCACAAACTACTGCGATTACACACCCTCTACTCATAATCAAGCAAGCCGTGCATACCTGTGCTACATTGTAGCGATCAAAAATGTAGAGTATGTATCGAATAAGGAAATACTCTGTATTTCTGCGTAAGGGCTTCTATGTCTTGCAGAAGGAATGCCCCGCTATAGCACTTGTGCTTAGTGTAGGAAGGAAGTCAACTAGTTTTTAATTGCAAGTTGTATAGTCAAACTTTAAATTTTAAAATGTATAAATATTTATCAATGTGGTATAATTTGTTCTTTTATATAACTTTAGTTAAATTAGTTCTACAAATAGACAAACAACTACAAATAATAAAAACTCTTTAAATACGAAAATAGTTTCAAATAAAGTTTCGGATTTTAAAATTTCTAGAGAATGTATCGGATGACACTATGGTAACAAAAATATTAAGTTGTCTAGAAATAATTCGGTAGATAGATAAAATTCCTAGAGATAACATTAATTGTGAAGATGGCTCTCTATGTCATTTTAGTTTTTAGACATAAAAAATTAATTTAATCAACGAGAGCATTAATATTTCACTTAGTGTTGGTATTTTTTGTTTTTATAAACACTAAACTTGCGAAACATTGCCTTGGATAAAAGCTTATAAACTATTGTTCAATGGAAATTAGCATTTCTTACTGCCACGTATATACACTAAATAATAAACTTATAGAGGTTAAAATATGATAAACGCTAATAATTTATTACAAGACCAATTTATTCCTAGCTGTTACGAAATTGATAAATCTTCTCATGACCCTAAGGATGCCTTTCAAGTAGGAAACATTCCTATAGGATGTAAATGCAAAGAATACGTTGAACGTTATCTTTCTCAAATAGATAAAAATAAGATACCTTGTAGCTTATGGGAAAACAAAGTGCTTAATCCACTCCCAAATAAAGATATATCTCATAAACATAAGCAACGATACAGCAAAAGACTTATATGCAATAATGCCCCTTTAAATACTAAAATCGATATAAATCAAGTTTCATCTTTTAAAATTTACAGAGGTTGCATAGACGTATACCCTTGCATGCACAAATGTACTATTTTATCCGGTGATGCTGAAGTAACAAAAACATTAGATGCAACACAAATAAAGTGGTGCGTAGATAAAATTTCTAATGATAAAATTACTTATGATGGGGTTAGTTCATCGCATTTTGATAATTATTCATAAATTCGTAGATTAACAAACTAAGTGCATAAAATTAATTTTCCAATCTCTATATGTATATACACGTGGCAGTTGGAAATGCGGGTTTTCAGCAAGTGGTTATAAGTTTTTAGCCAAGGCAGTGTTTCGCAGGTTATACACCTTTTAACCGAAGATACGTTTTTTCAGCAAGTAATTTTTAGCTTATTAAACAAGGCACCTACTTTGTAAATTTAGTGGTGCTAAATTAAAAAGTAGTAACACAGTTTAAAAGCCAAAAAAACTTGCCTAGTGGGAGCAATTAAAAAGATTTACTTCATCGTTAAAATCTCTTGAAATGCACCCAGCATTTCTGCGTTATTTTGCCTTGAATTAAATCTTTTTACCAAGCTCTGAAAAAATGTATCTTCAGGTAAAAGGTGTATGGTGTCGACTAAATCAA
>CAKNAD010000312.1:0-2351 GCA_929200515.1 Candidatus Gorgonimonas leptogorgiae
AACGCTTTGAAATGCACTTGCATTCGGGTAGCATTTTGCCTCGAATTAGACCTTTTTCTTTAGCCCTGAAAACTAGCATTTTCATCTGCCACGTGTATAATCATCAATATATTGTTCTTCGATACTATAATTTCTATTTAATAGCTAAAAATTAATTGTTTACAAAAAATTTACATCAAAATATAAAATGTCATATCATATATAGTTATAAGGATTTAAAAAATATGTGTTATATAACTAGAAAGACTAGTTCACCGATACTCATTCCTGCTACAAAAGCTACAACTCATACTGAAATTAATAACCATTTGCGCAGAGATAGATATACGGGATGGGGAATAAATCTAGATTATAATAAAATATCTATACAATCTAGATCATCAAAAATCATAAATCATAATGATACACAGCAAAGTTGTATTGCTAGAGGAGAATATTCTCAAGAGATACATAATACTTTTGATCAATTATCGGCACAAATAAAACCTGAACAATGTTATGGTAAAAATCTCGATAATATAACTAAAATGTTAGATAATTATCTAGATCCTAAGAATAATAGTGAATACACAAGTCAATACAGCATAGATACAAGTCAAAAATATGAGGCTATAACCACTTATTTTAAACAATTTTTGGCCACAACTGTTATGTATTTAGAACATGATGATTTTAAAGGTAAAGAGATAACTGTTTTAATACTAAAACTGTATAATTATTCAATCAATATAGCTAATGATGTACTAAAAATAATAGGAAAAAAATCATATATACAAAAAGATATAGACGATACAAGAGTAATAAAACTACACTTATATCAAATCCCAGCAAATATTGTAACTATTTTAAGTATTACCATGATGTTACATAGTACTGGTAATTTAGATAATGTAGATAAAATAATTCATAGAATTAAACCTATTGTTGACAATGAAGAAAAAGAAATAAGTGAAAAATTTTCTCAATATTGTTATAGCTTAGAAGAGTTATATAAAGATATTAATAAATTGAAATTAAATACTAGTGTATCTTTTAAGCAAGAAAAAATGCAACATATTCAGAATAGTAATCTATAAATAAAATATGCATTATTAAGAATTAAATAAAAGCTGTGTATAAACTTATAGTTTTCGTAACAATAACAGGCAACAAGTTAACCTAATTACTTTAAATCGGTGATATTTTCATGCCAGATTCAGATATCAACAAAGCTATAGAAGCTATTATAATACCTAGCCTAAAAATTAAGTTTATAGACATCGCTTCTGTTGTTAATATAACAAATACAGTTAATAGTTATAATGTATCAATAATAATATATATTCCTGCTAAGTCTTTAATTAATGAAGTACAGGATTTAATATTACAGTTATTAAAACAAGATTTTAATATTCACAGTGCGACCATTAACTGTAATAATGAAATAACCAGAAGCTTGCCAGAAACTATAGCTACGAATAATTTATCACAAGTTAAAAATAGTATTGCGATTGTTGCAGGTAAAGGAGGAGTAGGAAAATCTACTACCGCAGCTAATTTAGCATTATCATTAGCAAGCCAAGGTGCTAAGGTCGGTATTTTAGATGCTGATATTTTTGGTCCTAGTATGAAATTATTATTTAATATAGATAAAAATTCAGAAATTAAAACTGAAAATCAACATTTTCATCCGCTAATTAGCAATGGTATTAAAATAATGTCGATTGCATTCTTAATTACTGATGACAGCCCAGCTATTTGGAGAGGCCCGATGGCTAGTCGTATGTTACTACAAATGTTAAACTTTACCCTATGGGGAGATTTAGATTATTTAATAATAGATTTTCCACCAGGAACCAGTGATATTCCACTGACTTTAGCACAAAAAGCTCCTATTTCTGCCGCCGTTTATGTAACTACTAGACAACAATTAGCAATTGCAGATGTAAAAAAAAGTATAGAGATGTTTGATAAGCTATCTATAAATAATGCTGGAATTATAGAAAACATGTCGGATTTCTGTTGTTCAAATTGTCAGCATATAGAACCGATATTTAATAACAATATTGATGATATAACTAACTCTTATAATACTAAAGTACTTGGAAAAATTCCGCTTTCAATAGAGTTGTCACAAGCAGGGAATATGGTACACAATTTAACTAGCAATTCTAAAATCAGCGAATTATATCAATATATCGCTCTTAATATTGCAATAACACTTAAAAATTATAATAAATTACCTTAAACTATTGCATCTATTTTAGTTGCTAGTAATATTATAAGAAAATTAATATAAAATTATTCATATAAATAAAGTGCAAAACAATAATAAAAAGTGCTTTTATAAAAAATAATTATCCATTTATATT
>CAKNAD010000312.1:2361-3089 GCA_929200515.1 Candidatus Gorgonimonas leptogorgiae
TTTATATTCAATCGCATGTATATTTTTACTATTTTAAAAAATATAAGTAAAAACTTTTTAAATATTTACTAAACTTAAAATTATATCGATTAGAGTAAAATAATTGTAAAAATAGTTATTTTAGCTCATGATAGAACTATATTAATGCTTTTAAACTTTCAACTAATTAGAGTGATGCAAAAGTGATTGACTTATATGGATTTAGACTAAACGTAGGTATAGTAATTGCTAATAACGAGCAAAAACTATTCTGGGGTAAACGTATGAATCAAAAATCTTGGCAGTTTCCTCAAGGTGGAATAAAACATGGTGAAAGACTTGAAGATGCAATGTATAGAGAACTACATGAAGAGGTTGGATTAAAACCAGAAGATGTAGAAGTTATAGGTCAAACACAAGACTGGCTAACATATAAATTACCACCATATTTAATACGAAAAAATAAACAACCTATATGTATTGGGCAAAGGCAAAAATGGTTTTTATTAAAAATATCATCTTCTGATTCGGCAATTAACTTAACAGAATGTGCTAAGCCAGAATTTGACTACTGGAAATGGGTTGATTATTGGTACCCAATACATAATGTTGTATCTTTTAAGAGGCAGGTATATAAAAATGTTTTGAATGAATTCAGAAGTAAAATAAATTAAATGCAGGTATAGTATCTATCAGATTTGAGCTACTACAAAACTTTTTAATATTAGCTGAAGCGACTTTATTTTTAT
>CAKNAD010000313.1 GCA_929200515.1 Candidatus Gorgonimonas leptogorgiae
ATCTTAACTATAATTATGTCTATATAATATATATTAATAATTAATAAAATTAAGGTGAAATATGGATTTTTTAACAATATTTAATTGGTTTAGTAAAAATACTAATGCGACTGTAGATTCAAATGCAAGCTCATCAGATAGCAACAAAACATATTATAACAGTGATAGCGATAGTAGAGATAAGTTAACTAACAATCCTAATGCTTGTATAACTAAGAGGAAAGTAAGAAAACTAAAAGTTAAACAACCAGCTAAAACTCATAAAAAACAAACATTTGCTAAATCGCATCCAAACAAAGACAAAGAATACGCTCTAGTGATGCTAACTTGGGAAGACAAAAAACCTGTAGTCAAATGCTATGATAATGTAACAGATATAACAAACTATAAATTAAAGGGACAAGCTGGCTATATTTTTAAAAATCACAGCGGTGTAGTAAAAATAACCACAAATCAATACTTAAACACGGCAACTGGAAAAATCTATACCGAAACTAATATAAATAAACAAAACATTGAATGGCTCGGTAGTTATTCACAAGAATATGCTAATAATCAAATATCAGAGATTGTGGGTGACAGAACAACCATCAAGAATTTACCATTAATCGATAAAACTACAAAAAGCTTTTTTGATAATTCCGATTCGGGCTCAGAAGGTTTATCTGCTGATTATGCAGGAAGTGCTAGTGAAGACGAAGCTTTTTTAACAGCTAACTCTGAATTTGAAACCGAATAAATTAATACTTTTTTGCACAGTATCTACATATTGTAATTGTGAAACTTGTATCATAATACCTAAGCAAATAATTAAACTATCTAATTTCACTACTTAATAGTATAATAAACGGAATTTTTTCTATTTTAATTTAGTCTAAATTATTAGTTAGATGATAATTTTAATACGGAACAGATGAGTTACCATAAATATACGCTTTATACTTGAAGATACATCTTTTTAATTGCTACCTAAATACAAGTGTTTTGGTATTTTAAACTTCGCTACTACTTTTTACTTAAATACCATTAAATTTACAAAAGTAGGTGCTTTGTTTCATCATCTAAAAATCAGTTACTAAAAAAATGTATCTTCAAATAAAAGATATATACACAGGTAGCAGATGAAAATGTTAGATTTCAGGGCTAAGTAAAATAGTTTAATTCAAGGTAAAATACTACCCGAGTGCAAGTGCATTTCAAAGTGTTTTAACAATGAACTAGACATTTTTAAGCCCCCCAGAAGGCAAAGCTTCTAAGCTTTTATCCTGAGTTAGTCTTTCTTAATTTAGTCGATACTAAACCCACGAAACACACTACCTTGGCTAAAAACTTATAACTTGCTGAAAACTAGTATTTCCAACTGCTGCGTGTATAGTTGTTAATTGATATTATTTTAGTTTTTATAACATGACACTGAAATATTAAAAATATTTCATATGTTTCATAAATTAAAAAGATTCTTGTAGAACTTAATTTCAGCAAGTTAAATAAAAATTAGTAACGCTGTTTAAGATAAAAAATGAGTTTCTTTGCAGAAAACCTTTTTATAAACCATGAAAAATATGCTGTTACATATTAGTCAGGCAGATAAAAACATAAATCTATAAATAATATATTACTAAATAAAGGTAGCTATAAAATTTAATCATACTTAAGGCACGTTATATGTTTAGAAATATACCTCTAATATTACTATTTTTAATAGTGGTAATTACACTTTTTGGAAATAATATACCACTAAATTTAAAAGAAACAATGTATGGCTTAAGCTTATCAATAAAATCATTTATTATTTGTATTTTACCTTTTATTATTTTCAGCCTATTATTTAAAGCTTCGGTAAATATAGCTAAAGATGCTCCTAAGTTTATATTACTAATTCTACTTGGCGTGATTTTATCTAACTTTATTGCTACTTGTTTAAGTTATTTTTTGGGTAATGTTTGTTATAACTTAGATATGCATCTAAATTTACCCACTATAGATAACACGCTCACTTCAACAGAATATTTTATGTTTCCAAGTTTAATTCCAAATAACATAGCAATGTTTGGTGGCTTAATATTTGGCTTTATAACATATAAGTTATATCCTGAAATGTCTAATATTGTAAGCAATAGATTATCTACACTTACCAATTTTCTATTAAGAATTGTCTCTTGGGGAATTCCAATATTTGTTGCAGGGTTTATAGTAAAAATGCAACACGAAGGTACTGTACAGCAAATTATTATGAAGTACCCTCTAATATTTGCACTAATTGCTTTAACACAAATTAGTTACATTAGTTTATTTTATTTTATAGCCAATAAATTTAATGTAGCTAAAACTTTAATATGTATTCGTAATATACTTCCTGCCTCAATAAGTGGCTTTAGTACAATGTCAAGTGCAGCTAGCATGCCACTTACTATAGTAGGAACTGAAAAAAACGCTAAAAATAAAGATTTAGTACATACAATTGTACCTGCTACAGTTAATATACATTTAATAGGTGATTGCATAGCTATACCTAGTTTTGCTTTTGCTGTTATCAAAACATTCGGATTAGCACAGCCCGATTTATTAACTTATATGATATTTACATTTTATTTTGTAATAGCAAAATTTTCTGTTGCTGCTATTCCAGGAGGAGGAATAATGGTAATGGTACCAGTATTAATGGAATGTTTAGGATTTAATAGCGATATGATATCATTAATAATAGCAGTTTATATTTTATTTGATCCTGTTATTACAGCAGCTAATGTTTTCGGTAATGGTGCTTTTGCTAAGTTTATAGATAGTATATTTTATAGAATGAATAATATAAAAAGTAAAAATTAATATAGGTAACCCTTTAGCGATTTCTTCAATACAAGTATTGGAAAATAATTTTATTTATTAAATATACAGGTAGCAGATGAAAATGCTAGGTTTCAGGGCTAAGTAAAATAGTTTAATTCGAGGCAAAACACTACAGGAATGCAAGTGCATTTCAAAGTGTTTTAACGATGAAGTAGATTTTTTTAATAGCCCCCAAAGGGCAAGGCTTCTAAGCTTTTATCCTGCGTTAGTATTTCTTGATTTAGTCGAC
>CAKNAD010000314.1 GCA_929200515.1 Candidatus Gorgonimonas leptogorgiae
AGCCAATACGGTCAATTCTGCCAAAACGTTGCATAATACGCACAGGGTTCCAATGAATATCATAATTAATTAAATAATCACAATCTTGCAAGTTCTGACCTTCGGCAATGCAATCTGTGGCAATTAGTAAATCTATTTCAGCATTAACATCGGGCATTATTAACTGTTTTTCTTTAGCTATTGGCGAAAATAAGGTTAAAATTTGTTGAAAATCATAGCCTGCTTTAATTGTATTTTTTGGTGTTGGTGCTCCTGTTATTTTAGCACTATGAATATTCAAAGCACATAATTCATCTTTTATATTTTCGTATAAATAATCTGCAGTATCTGCAAAGGCAGTAAAAACAACAATTTTTTTATTATTAGGATTGATAGGATTAGCAATTTTATCATTAATGCGTTGTTTTAGGTGATTGAGTTTGTAATCGTGCTCTGGAGTAATTAGTTGTATTTCTGCTAGTAATTCATTAATAATTAGCAAATCAGCAGATAATTCAGTTTGCCAAGATATTATATCCATATCTTTTAGGTGAATTTTTATTTTAGTGCCAAAAGTAAAATCTTCAAGATCTTCATCATCTAAGCTATCTTCTAAACAATCTACAATAGTTAATTCTTTTTGTTGTTGCATTGTTGCAATGCTGTTAAGTATTTCTGTGTGCTTTGTTGCTAATGATTGAAGCGTGAGCCTGAATGCTACCACCGAACTTTCAAGTCTTTTTAGTAAATTAGTAGTTATTAACGATTGTAGGCTGTTTTCACGATCAGCTTGCCTTAAAATAGATTTACCGCCTTTAACCGAGGTATCGTAAATTTCTGTATACTTATCTAATCTACTAGGCAATATATAATTAATAGGAGTGTAAATAGATAAATTCAATAATCCTAGTTGTTCGCATATAGCATTAAAGTCTAAAAACTTTGTTTGATCAGTTAGCTTACAATGGTAAGATATCGGCTTTAAGCGTTGTGGAAAACTGCCTATATCTGTAGTATCATAAAAAGCTTCGATATGTTTTCTTGATCTAGCAATGGTTACGCTGTCTAATAATTCAAAAAAATCATAGTCAAGTGCATCTAAAATTGCTGTTGCAGTTCTTTCTTGTGCCTTTTTTTTCGTCCACGAGTTAAATACAAGTTGTGCATTACGAAAGATTTCTTCTATACTTCGGCTAGTTTTTAACTTGCTACTAAGTTCACTTGAGTTACCCTCGTATGCTAAAGCTAATTGATTTTTAAGATCGTTAAATTTATTATTTACTGGCGTAGCTGATAACATTAAGACTTTAGTTTTAATGCCACTGCGAATAACTAGGTTCATTAGTTTTTGATAGCGGTTTTCTTTATCTTTATAAGCTTCATTATTTCTAAAATTATGTGATTCATCAATAACCACTAAATCATAATTACCCCAATTAATTTTACTAAGGTCTATACCTGAAGATTTGCCACGGCTTCGTTGTAAATCGGTATGAGCTAAGACATCGTAACTTAATCTATCTTTTCTTAATATATTAGTTTTAAGGTTGCTATTGTAATTTTGCCAGTTATCTATTAATTTTTTGGGGCATAAAACTAAAACATCTTTATTACGCAATTCATAATATTTAATTACAGCCATGGCGGTAAATGTTTTGCCTAAACCGACACTATCAGCAAGAATACAGCCATTATAGCTTTCTAATTTATTGATTATTGCCGTTGCGGCATCACGTTGGAAATTATACAACTTGTTCCAAATTATAGTATTTTTATAGCCTATTTTATCATTAGGTAAAAAATCGTCAGTTATATCTGCTAAAAACTGAGAGAAAATATTATATAGAATAAAAAAATATAACTTTTCAGGTGAGTTTTCTTTATATACCGATTCTATGTGTGCACAAATAGCTTCGGTTACATCTTCAAGTTGACTGTTGTTTTTCCAAATGTTATTAAATAAATCAAGATATATCTTAGTTGTTGAATTGTCACTAAGCCTATTGATAATATTTGAAATAGCATTTCCTTTTTGATAACCAAGATCAACAGCAGTAAAACCTTGTAAAGGCATATAGGCTAATGTTTCTTCGTTATTATCTAAGTGAGCAAATTGTTGCATTGCGGAGTTAGTATTATTAGAGCGAAATTTAACTTTGCGTTTAATCCAATCTGCACATTCTTTGGCTATGGCTTTTTGGGTTAGTTTGTTTTTTAGCTTAATTTCAAATTCACTGCCATAAAGATCTTGCTCTCGTTGTTGTTGAGGTAAATGAAATTCACGCCGTTGTTTGCTGAGTTTATCAGTTACTTTGTCAGCAGTAAAAGCTGGAGCTGTAAAAATAAACTCGAGCGAATCTATTTTTTTTAATTCTTTTTTTAATGATTCAAAGGCATAAATAGAAAAGCAAGAAGCTGCAATTTTTAATTTACTCCCTGATTTAATGGCTTGTTTTAACTCATCGCCCCAAAGATTATCGATGTTATCTAAAAGCATATTAGAATTTTCCTATCTTCTTGCTGTAGTTTGGTCTATATAAATTATTATATCATACAAATTTATTATATAATCTGATATCGGATATTGTGCTATTTCAATGATTTAGAGTATATGTTAGGGTGTTGTGATGCGGAATTTATTATATACACAAAGGTAAAAAACATGAACGATAATACTAATGAAGCAAAACCTAATATCTTCAAATTTGGTACTAGCGAATCGACTCAAGATGCTTTTATTTGTTGGTTACTTGAGTGGGCTAAACCTGATCTAAAAAAGTAGTAATTTAAAATTGCATCAAACAGCACAAAAAATGATAAAAGAATTTTTTAATAAAGCAGGAAAAAAACTTGAAGAAGATATAACATCTATAGAACCTGTGAAAACTTCTCGTGTTGATATTGAGCGTATTATTAACGGCAAGTATCATCTTATTATTGAAGATAAAACAAAAACTAAAAATCATTCCAAACAATTAGAACGATATCTAGAAAAAGCAAAAAAAAAACATGGGGAAAAAAATGTAATTGCAATTTACCTTAAAACTTATGATCAAGATGATTATAAAGAAGTAA
>CAKNAD010000315.1 GCA_929200515.1 Candidatus Gorgonimonas leptogorgiae
CTACAAAAAAAGGTGGAAAGTCGAATTATTCCATAAAACATTAAAGCAAAATGCAGCAATGGCAAAATCACCTGCACATACAGTTTGCACTCAAAGCAATCACTTGTTTATCGCTATTTACTCTGTATTCCATCCAGAAATAATTTCAATAATGACTAAGCTAAATCATTTCGCATTAAGATTCATGATATACATAAATGCACTAAAAGTAGCTTTTCAACAGATACAACAATTAACTAGGTGCGTAACTTGAGTTAAGAATAAAGTTTAAGAACCAACAAAAAAATAGGATTTTAATTATTAATATTTATTTGAATATACTTAGTTAGTATGATACAATGCATCCCTGAAGTCTATATAAGGAAGTATTATGACCCAACCAATTACAAATAATGTTACAATCTCTAATCAAGATAACAATAATCTTGGTACAAAAGCAATATCTACCTTTTTAAACTTTGATGTTTCTGCAACGAGCCCTACAAGTAGTATTCAAGAGCAAGCTGAAACTTCTAAAACTAAAACCCCTCAAATAAATATTGCTGATAGATCATCAACTCCAGCTAATAACTTAAACACCATCACAATTAAACCTGTTAATGAATTTAGCAATGGAAATGAGATGCTAGATTATTTTAATGAAATAATGGCTTTCATTTATGAATCACATAATGTTGAACTTAACTCTAAGTTTAAAATATATATATCTAAGAGAAAAGCAAGAATAAATCACTATACAACAATGTCTGACCGTGACCTCTATAAAGGTTTGTCTAATTTATGTAAATTTATAGTTGAGTATTTGACTAATAGTAATAATGATATATTAGATATTATGGACGCTCTTTTTTATCCATCCATGAGCCAATTAGCTATCCCAAGAAAATCAATGGATTACTTTATTACTGCAACAGATAAACAACTAAAAGAACTAGCAGTGAATAAAAATTTATATAGAACTCTGTTAGTTAGCAAGCAACTAAGTTGTATAGACTTAAATAATATAAAGCCTATAACTAACTCAAAAAAAGAACATGATACAAAAAGAGAAATAATGCTTAGACAGATCGATGAAAGTACAGCTGTTG
The DNA here is from genome assembly GCA_929200515.1 of Candidatus Gorgonimonas leptogorgiae. GTDB lineage: Bacteria > Pseudomonadota > Gammaproteobacteria > Pseudomonadales > Endozoicomonadaceae > CAKMZJ01. Next base: position 1,089 of record CAKNAD010000315.1, read on the forward strand.
AATCAAAAAAACCTTTAACCAAAGGATATATTGAAGATCTATTTGATATATGTCTTAAAAAAGATATTAATATAGATAGCTACCTAATAATAATTATAAGACATTTATTAGAAACAAAACAAATTACTGATGATGATATAAAACAAATTTTAGAGAAAATAAATTTGTTTTTCAACGGCTTTAATGATAATAATACAGTCATAGATACATCTATACTCACAAAAATTTGTATTTCTAATTATAACGTATCAAATAGACATTTATTAAGTATCCTTAATATGACAGATAAACAAATACAATTTATTACCTCATGCAAAAACAGATGCAAGATAATGCAACCATGGATTTTTAAAGGATTTCCAGCAACAAAAGAAATCGATAAGATAATAAATAATCACAAAAAAAAGAATACAGCTGACAACAGCATCAAATGTGTAATAACAGACTCTGCAAGCTACAGTAAACCACAATCTGATAGTATCAATTTAACCAAAACAAAAGATAGCCACCATACAGATATAGTTTTAGCCTCTAAGCAAATAGCTAATGATGAACCTAAAAAAATAGATCGTAGAGTTAATGCTTATCTAGCAGGTAACAATAAAAAAGTTAATGACAAGTCCGTAACATTGTCACCTTATACCCCTGATAGAATTAAAATTCTAGATAATTTTAAAGATAAAATAACTTCAATTTATACACGAAATAATGTTACCCCTAAAGCTGATATTATAAAATATATAGATCAAACAAAAAAAGATAAAACTAACTATATACCAGATATATATTTATCTCGCTTTTTAGAAGGGATCAGTAACATTATATCTATATCTTTAGAAAAAGGGTATAATGCAATATTTGATATTACAGATGCTATTGTTTATAGAAAGTGTAACCGATTACATATAAATCAAAAACTAATAACTAACTTTATTGATCTAACAGATGAACAAGTGCAAGAAATAGCAGAGAATATAAATTTCTATAAGGCTCTGCTAGTTAACAAGAACCGAATCGACATAGACTTTAAGAATATAGAATCTTTTATTCTATTAATAACAGAAAACAATAGCAAAAAAGAAAAAATAATATATACAATTATAGATAGAAGTATGAATAGCTCTCTAATTAAATGTTTAATAAAAAAACATACTACAAATATAGTTAAAATATGTAATATAAAAAATATTACTATAGATGATACTCTAGTATTATTTATAAAAAATTTATCCCAAACAAAACACTTTGCTAATACTAAGATAAAAAAATTTTTCGAGAAAATAGAGTTGTTTTTCAACTGCGTTGATGATTACAATACAATTATAAATACATCTATATTAACAAAGATTTATTGTTGCGATTCCGGAACAACAAGCGAGAAACTTGTAGAAGGTATATGTGATATAACTAATGAAGAAATACAAGGTATTGTCTCATGCGAAAGCAGGAATACAACAGGACAACCTTCGGTTTCTAAAGAATTTCCAGTAGCAGAAAATATTCAACAGAACATAAATTATCTCCAAAAAAACAATACGGATGACAACAGTACCGATGTTTCTGCCGGTAGCAGTAATCCACAATCTGATATCATCGGTTTAACTAACACAGAAAATAGTTCCCCTACAGTTATAGTTTTAGCCCCCGAGCAAATGGCTAATGATCATATATCTCCAGAAATAGATAGTATATTTAATGCTCATCTAATAGATAATAATACAGAGATTGATGACGAATTTATAGACTGGTGTTTAGATGATATACCAAACAAAAAAGCTAGGTTCGATTTTAGTTTTCTGGATTAAAACTATATACCTTCTACTTGAAGGTGCATTTTTTCGATTGGGAATAACATTATCTACTTTTCAAGCTGTTGGGTATTGGGGAAATAGCCATATTTCCTTAATAATCTTTTAATTATTTCTAATGTTAATTTTACTATAGCATAGTTTTATGATAAAATAC
>CAKNAD010000316.1:0-1407 GCA_929200515.1 Candidatus Gorgonimonas leptogorgiae
TTTTAATAGCCCCTAGAGGGCAAGGCTTCTAAGCTTTTATCCTGCGTTAGTATTTTTGATTTAGTCAACACTAAAACTGCGAAATATTGCCTTAACTAAAAACTTATAACCACTTGTTAAAAACCTGCATTTCCAACTATCACGTGTATATACCTTTAAAAAAATATTCTAGCAAAAAAATTAAAAATATTACATTTTTTAGAAAGGTTTCTTAAATTAAACATCATTTAATTTGGAAATTTATTTGCTTTATTAATAGCAATAAGTATTCTGTTGTGCTTTAGCTCAGTAGCGAGATCTAAAGCAGTTTTACCATCTTTATTTGCTAAATTAAAATCAGCATGATTTTCTATCAAATATTCAGCAAGAAATAAATTACCTTGAAGTATACGTAAATGTAAGGGAGTATTTCCCTCATTATTTTGAATATTAATATCTGCTCCATTACTTATAATAGATTTTACAATTATGTATGAAGTTTTCGCTGCATGTAGTAAGGTATTTCCAGTTTCCATTTGTTGTATATTAAGATTGTCTTTCAATGATGAAATAAGAAAAGGTGCCATTCTTTCACTACTGTCATTGAAACAAAGCCTTTCAACATAAGAAAATATATCTATATTTTGCAGTGTTGAGTTAAATTTAGCTTTACAGTCAACAAGAGCGTCAAAAAATGCATAGTCTTTTGCTTGAAAAGCTAGATCTAATACCGTTTCTCCTTTATGATTTATTAAGTTAATGTTTTCTACTTCACCTATCAACTTATTTATTATAATGCTGGCAGACCCACGTTTAAGATGAAAATGTAAAGGAGTATCGCCATTATTATTTTGTGAATTTATATCATTTGATTTTTCTAAAAGCAAATTTATTATTGCAATAAAATTCTTTGAGTTTTCAGTTGTATGCTTAATTTCGTGTAACAGACTATTTCCAGTACTATTATTTGTAGCTTTTAAAGGTATAAGGGGCTCTAACAGTGTAATATTTCCAGTATCCATTGCATGTTTAGCATAGTTAAACACCTGCTGGTCAGTTTTTATATATTTATTTATATCAATATTAATATTACAATGTTTTTTAATATATTCTAATAGTTTATAATCTTCTTGTTGAATAGCTAAATCTAAAACTGTTTGTTTTTGATTATTTGCTAAATTACAGTTAGCTCCTTTTGTTATTAAAAGAGAGATAACTGCAAAACTACTGTCGGATATATACGCATGTAACGGTGTATTCATTTCATTATTTTGAGTATTAATATCAGCTCTATTATCTATAAGAAACTCTACAAAATTATAAGATAAACCACCAGATTCATGTAATAAAGTATTTCCAGTGTCTTTATCTTTAAAATTAACATCAATATTTAAATTTTTTATAATATCTTTTAAAAATAAGAAATTG
>CAKNAD010000316.1:1417-3023 GCA_929200515.1 Candidatus Gorgonimonas leptogorgiae
ATTTTTTACCTTATGTGCAAAATGGAATATATTTTTCATTAATATGTTAGTATCAACTCCTTTTTCTACAAGTTTGTAAATTATGTCAATTGCTTTTTTTTCAAAAGCTATATTTAAAATATTACTAACATCATGGTAATTTTCTATAAATAATTCGGTTATATCATCTAAACCTCTGTCTATGCTAGTATGTATAGGTGTATCCCCTCTACTGTTACAAACACTAAGTAGTTCTGGATATTCTTTTATAAATAATTGTGCAACTTCTCTATTTTCAATTAAATGTAAATAGGTATTACCTTCTTCATCTTTATGTCTAGGATCAGAACCATTGGTTATCATATATAAAATTGCATTAATATTGCCAGCTTTAATAGCTAGGTCTAAAATATCTATAGGCTGTTTTCCATATAAACAAGATTCTATATCATCTTTATACTTTTCTATAAGTTTATTATGTTTAGAGGCTTCATTAAATATATGTTTTATTTCTTTCATAGTTCCATGTTGGATAATAAAAGTAATTAAGCTAAATGATGTTAAATAGTTATCTTTTCCTACTTGTGTTGCATTACTGTTCATTTTTATAGCGTCATCATGTTTAAACACCATAATTAAAGGAAATATATCTTTGTCTCTACATACTGCACAACTTACATCTCTATAGGCAATACTCTTAACCCACTGAGAAAAACATTTTTCGTCGTACATGTGTTTACATTTAGTTATTAATAGTGGAAATGATTGATCTTCTTTACAAATACAACAACTATGATTAAATGCGTTTACTGGTTCAAGGCAATTGTTTTTATCTTCTGTATGTTCAAAGCAATTATTTGCTCTTGATATACTATTTGTAATATTTATTTGCTCGTGCATAAAAATCCTTTTAATTTAAATTGAGTAAAAAATTGTATAATATTAAATTGATGGGAAAAATGAGATATATACACAATTAATTTCAAAATACTAGTTTTTCTAGATATTAAAAATTATCGGTAATTCTGCTTGCTAATAACTCTGGTATTTTAAGTATAGTTTTTGTAAAAAAGTTAGAGAAGATCTTTTTAAATTCTCTAGCTGTAGCAAACATTGATTATTATTATACATTTGGAAAACGAAAAAGCTAGATTTTAGGTCTAAATAAAAGAGATTAATTTAAAGTAAAATACTGCTACTTTACGATGTTTTAACAATGGAGTAGTCGTTTTTAATAGCCTCCAAAGTGCAAGGATTCTAAGCTTTTATCCTGCGTTAGTATTTCTTGGTTTAGTCGACACTAAACCTGCGAAACACTGCCTTGGCTAAACACTTATAATCACTTGCTGAAAACCCGCATTTCCAACAGCCACGTGTATATAGAGTGTGTTTGCATCGTTAGTTGGTTCAGACGTGATGATTTGATAAAAAAACATTGCTTTTTTATAAATTAATTATTAATATTTTATAATAAATCACGAATGTTTTCTGCTAATACTCTATTTCTCAGGTGAAGCTCTATTTTTTCTGAGAGTTTCTGGTAATTATTATTTAAAGCTCGCATTGTTTTATTTATATTCTCTAGAACTTGAATCTCATAGGTTTTATAACATGAGGGCTCTTTTAC
>CAKNAD010000317.1 GCA_929200515.1 Candidatus Gorgonimonas leptogorgiae
TTAAATGAAACAGAAGTAACAAATTTAATAAATAAATTAAGCCCAGATTCACTTGATACAGCTTTAATATATAGCGCGGAAAAAGGTAATGTAGAAATTCTAAATAGGCTAATTGCAGCTGGAGCAAATATTAATGCACAAAATGAGCGTGGTTTTACCCCATTAATAATAGCTGCGGCACAAGGTAATATAGAAATTATAGATATATTAGTCAAAGCTGAAGCAAATATTAATACGAAAAATGAGTATAATAGTACCGCCTTAATAAAAGCAATAGCAATGGGGGAATACGCTGCTGCGAAAAAATTGCTTGAACATCAACCTGATATTAATGTTGCTACCATAGAGGGTTGTACAGCTTTAATGTTTGCTGTGGGTAAAAAATTAAATAATGATTCTGGTGATGATATACTTTATGACATTACTGATACAATCATAGATGACTCTAGCATTGAAGCCCTAAATATTCAAGATAATAAAGGTAATACTGCTCTGCTTTTTGCTTTATCTTATGGTAATTTACATGTAGTAAAAAAATTACTTGAAAAAAATGTTTCAGTAAATGGTAATTGTATAACGGATTCGTATAATAATCTAGGAAGTGGTTTACATGTAACTATGAACCCAAATAATATTATTGATATAGATAAAAAACTTGAAATAATAAAATTGTTACTTGATGCTGGGATTGATACCAATATTAAAGATGGCAACGACAGAAATGCCTTAGAATTTGCTAAACTACAAGCTAGAAATCACCCAGAATATACACAGATTGTAGAAGTATTAAAGTGTCACATACAAAATTAAAATTATATAGGTTTTATTGATTGTTATATGCATCTGCCACGTGTATAAACTATTTATTCTGGTGGTGCATTAAATTACTAAGTAACCGCGATATAGTCTCTCGTAGCTGATTACGAGGAACTATTTTATCGATTGCCCCATGCTTTAATAAAAATTCGCTACGTTGAAATCCGCTAGGTAATTTTTCTCTAACTGTTTGTTCTATCACTCTCGGACCAGCAAATCCAATTAAAGCTTTAGGTTCAGCAATATTTATATCCCCTAGCATAGCTAGACTTGCAGAAACACCGCCATAAACTGGGTCTGTCAGCACAGAAATATAGGGTATAACATTTTGCTTCATTTTCTTTAATGCTGCACTAGTTTTTGCCATTTGCATTAAGGAGAACAAGCCTTCTTGCATACGTGCACCGCCACTAGCAGCAAAACAAATTAGCGGAATTTGATCTTTAATACACTGTTCAGCGGCTTTAGTAAATTTTTCGCCGACTATGGTTCCCATAGAACCACCCATAAACGAAAACTCAAAAGCACAGGCAATAATCGGCTGTTGCATGACTTCTCCCTTAATAACAACTAATGCATCTTTCTCATTAGTTGCTTTTTGGGCTACAGATAGGCGATCTTTATATTTTTTTAAATCTTTAAATTTTAGTTTATCTACAGGTTCTAAGTCTGTAAATAATTCTTCTTGATTGTCTTTATCAAGAAAATATTTTAATCTGGAACGTGAGTTAATGCGAATATGATAATCACATTTTGGACACACATATAAAAACCTTTCTAATTCTGGACGATACAGAACAGCATCGCATTGTATGCATTTTTTCCACAGTCCTTCGGGAACACTACTTTCTCTAGATTTATTTGTAGACCTTGAAAAAGAAGGTATTAATTTATTTACTAGCCAGTTGCTCATGAATTGGTAGCCTTCATAATGTAATACTCTTTAGACACAATATATATAATAGCATAAAATATTATGTCATTATAAGCTTCAGATTGAAACTGTATATAAAATTCAGATAATTTTATTTATGCATCATAAAAAGATCTAAAAGGTTGTTGTTATGGTCATATTTAGGGATAGAATAGTTTTCAGGGTAGCCAACATTCATAAAATATAAGCCATAGCTTGGTGCAGTAACCCCTGATTTTGTTCTATCCTTTGCAAGCAATACCTGATGAATCCATTCTGGATTGCGTTTTTTATGACCTACAGCTATTAATGCCCCTACAATATTACGCACCATATGGTGTAAAAAAGCATTCGCTTGTATATCTATTGTTATAATATTACCGACTCGCTTAACTTGCAGTTGTAATATTTTGCGTACAGATGTTTTAGACTGGCATTGAACAGCTCTAAATGAATTAAAATCATGCTCACCAACTAAATAATTGGCGCCTAGTTGCATTAAGTTATGATCTAATTGTTTATATACTAGGGTTACGCCTTTAGCAAAATGCGTTGGCCTAACATTATGGTTATAGATTAAATAGCGATAATGACGCCATAAAGCACTAAAACGGGCATGAAAATTTTTATTGACTGGTTTAACCCAATTGGTAGCTATAGTATCTGGAAGGTTTGAATTTATGCCTTGTTGCCAATTATCGATAGATCGTTGAGCATTAGAGTCAAAATGAATTATTTGACCTAATGCATGCACTTTAGCGTCGGTTCTGCCTGCACATACTATATCTACATTATGATTAGCTACTGTGGTAATGGCTTGTTCTACCATATCTTGCACAGTAATTAAATCGTTTTTTAACTTCTGCCACCCATAAAACTGATTACCATTATACTGTATACTTGCCGCATACCGGCACATATTTACCTAGCTCCTAAAGTAAATTAGGTAATGTTAACAAACTATAAGCATGAAAACAAGATATTTATTATTAATAGCTGATGGCTGAATCTAGATAGGATTACAACTTTATTGATGTTTAACACAAATAATTAGAAAAAACTGTGCGATTTTGTTACAATGACCTGATTCTTTACAAGAAAGAATCTTACACTTTAGGCAAATCTACTTGCCCTATTCAATTTTCAATTTATCATGGATGTAATATGAAGTTTTTAAAAACCAAATTTAAATTAACTTTTTTTATAATATCATTAATTATCAATATTAGTTTTGGCGTTATTACAGCAGAAGCTAACAATTATCATAACCATAACCATAACCATAACCA
>CAKNAD010000318.1 GCA_929200515.1 Candidatus Gorgonimonas leptogorgiae
GAAGCACTTGTTTAATCAAGAAGCCCCGTCCTTTAGGTCGGGGAGCATGTCACAGGATCTATTGGTATATAATCAGGAGTAACTTTCTTAGTTGTGTCTATATTAGTAGATGGATTCATGGTTATTTCCTTTATTTGAAATATTATTAATATTAAGTAAACATCAATAATAGCTAATGCTTATATTACTTTAGATGTAAAAAAATAAAGAAAATTAATTTGTGTATTTATTAATTTTAATTATTTAATGAACAAAATAAAAAAAATATATTCTATGCGTTTGTGTACCTAGCTATTGAAAATATAGCACCGCTAAAAGTATCAAGAACTAATTAAACATATTTGCAAAATTTAATATCTTTATACAGATTCAGCTGTATTTAGAGTATATATACACCTTCAAGTAGAAAGTGTATAAATAATAACAAAGGTAGTTTCACTAATGAATATAACAAAACAAAATATATCCGATGTAAAGCCATATACAACTGATTTTCAAGCACTGCACTGTAATCATGAAGTAAGAGAAATCTCAGAAATCAAAACATTTTTATTAGAAGAATGTATACATTGTTTAGATCCTTTAATTAATAATAAGAAATTATATATATATGATTGTAATCATATTATGCATGGAGAGTGCTTTGAAAAGCTACAGAAACTTAAACAAATACAGGGTACATGTATAAAGTGTACACAACAAATTATAAATATAAGTATTTATGAAAATTCAGAAGAATTAGAAAAGGCTGAAGTGCTGACTTGTACTGATGATGAGTGTCACAAAAGTAGACTGCAAGAACGAAGGATCCCATTTAATTTAATAGAAAGTTGTTTTATAAATAACAACCAACTAGTTCAAAAACAATTGGATCAAAATCAATTAGATCAAGAGCAGTTGTTCGAAATATCCCAAAATATAGCACCAGCTCTCAATGAGGATGAAAAAGTTAGATTACTAAAAATAATTACTTCAGATACTAATAAAAAACAGCAACTGATAAATTATGTAGAATCAATAGGAATACCGTTAGACGTAAGTAGTATACTAATAGAAGATAACAATTTACCAACAACTAGTTCTGTTATACCAGAAACTTTTATAAGTTCTAGTAGTGCCACAATAGGCAATGCAGATACAACTGCTGAAATTCCAGAATCTACATCCATATTAAATACAAGTCAGCAGCAATCTGCAACTAACTATGTAGGTGCTCATAGCAATTATGGCTCAACAATAAGGTTAAGGCCTCAAACTGAAGAGATAAATAGATCTACTAATAATTTAGTAGAGAGAGAAGAGAGAATATCTGTTTTTAGAAGACTAAAAAGAATATTTTTATGTAAAAAATAGCAAAGGCTGATATTTACAGTAGCAACTTTTAAGGTGGTTGTATCTCTAGCAATATAGTTTTTAATAAATAGCTTAGAAACTTTTTTTATCTTTTGGCGTCTATAATAACATCATTTATAAAAAACAGGATAATAATATTATGGATATTAAAACAAATAATTCAGTTATTATTAATACAAATAACAGCGATGAAACTATTCACAGGACGTCTCATTCACCTAGTAGTTATATACCAAATAAAAATTATAGAACTATTATAGACGGTGCTATTAGCTTAGCTAATAGAAATTCACTTGATGAACAAAAATATATCGAATCAGTAAAGCTAATGAGATCCTTATATGCACAGATAGTTTACAATGAGTTAAATTATGAAGGAAACGGCAATAGTTTTTATCATATTAAAAGGGTTGAGCTCCCCTTAGTAAAAGAAAAGCATAAAAACAACCTAGAAATACAAAAATGGCTACCGTTTATAAACTCTGCTTATGAATTTTTAGATACAGATTATGGTATACGTGTAGCACGACAACTCTGTAAGCTTATTGACAAGATTAATCAGACTGAAGCATTAAATAAACAAAATGACATTATAAGAAACCGAGAAGATATACTTTTAGCTATTCTCCATGATTTTGAAACTAAAGCAAAATTTTCTGAGGTGGTTTGTTTGGATACAGACACTAATGATGTTTCAGCTATTGATACAGTAAAATATGGTAAAATTGTAGGCAGTGGTATTCTAACGGGCAAAGAGTTTATGCCTATATTAAGAGCAAAGCATCCTATTAATGATTTTGGTGGAGGGTTACAACATACCCCCTTTAGTCACAGGCTTCAATGGTATTTACTTGCTCAAGAATTAATGGATTACCCAGAAAAATATCAAATTAATTTTAAACTCGAGGATTTAAGTGAGTTTTATTCGGTATTAGGAGATGCTGACTTTAATAAGATGTTTGATTTTACTGTATTGAAACAACATCGGCTTGAAAATGCAATCCCCCTGCGTTTAAATGTCGGTAATTTATGGATTCAAATCTTTGATCGTTACGGCTACGATGGTTACTGGAGTGTCCCTTCTACATTTGGTTTTATGAATAATCTTGGTTTTTTTGAAGGCTTGCCAATAAAAGGTGCACCAAATAATCCTAATGTTTGTGTAATTTTAGAAAAAATTAAAGAGCATTTTTCTGGAGATAGAAAGATTGCAATTATTAGTCATGAACAATTTAAAATTCATAGGTAATATTACTAGTTTATTAGCTTATAAAATAAAAGTCTTATACATATATACCATTTACCTGAAAAAACGTAATCTTCAAGTAAAAAGTGTATATTTAATAAATCAAGAATCCTTCTTGAAATCCTGATCGTCAGAGGATTTTATCATTGTTCTATCGGTTGTTTTATTGATTGTTCTTTGTATTCGTCTTGATAGACCATTCATTAAATCCTCCATATATTTGTTTACTTGAGAAAGTTCTAATGTGCGGTTTCCAAACTGTACTGTTATCAAAAAGTACCGTAAAACCCGCTCCTTTAGTTGCGGGATATAAGGCATAAATATCTTGTTTTTGCACTGTGAAAATAGTACGATACTCACATGAAAATACAAAAGGCATTCAAATTCAGATTAAAT
>CAKNAD010000319.1:0-953 GCA_929200515.1 Candidatus Gorgonimonas leptogorgiae
ATTTAAAACATCCCCCGTAATGGATGCTTCAAATATAGGAAATGGTTTTTATTTGCCTTGCCCATTAAATAAGCATATTAAATCTACTCGGTATAGAGTTGACGCTTTAGCACAAAACAGAATAAATCATGATATGAAAGTTAGTTATACTGACCATAAAGACTCTGCAATGTATAACAGCCAAGTAAAACACCTAGTTGTTCATGCCTTTGAAAAATCATATGACCTTGCTAAAAAAAATAGCAAAGAAGATTTTGTGCTTATTATAGATATTCTAGGATATAACGAGTACCCTGAATTAATAGATAACAATCAATTGACTTACGATGAATTTATCAACTTATTTTATGCCGAAGTCCATAATCAACAGAATTTATTTCAAGCTTTAGATAATTCGATAAATTTTCAAATATATGTCAATTTTCCGGAAGAAGCTAATAGCAAACGAACAAATTTAGCAATAAATCAAGCAAATGCCTCTTACAATAGTATATCTAATGATGTCTATGTATCAAATATTAAACAATATATACAAAGTTATAAAAACATATGTGAGCGTAGTATTCGTGAGACAGAAGGGCGAAATATTGTTAGTGACAATCAAATTAATATAGACCACATACAACCAAAATATATAATAAATGTAGACGATAGCGAATTTCCTAAGCATTTAAAAGAAGATAGCGATTTTTTTGATAATTTAGATGCCTCAACTAAACAATTATTAACTGATTTACAACAAGTAAAGTTACATGCAGATAAATTTAGCGATACAGAAATATTTGATAAATATATTAAGTTATTTTATTTGCTTCCAGATTTACAACCATTTTTTAAAGAAAAGCAATTAAAAAATGGTAACTATGAATTAAAATTAGATTATTATTTTTCTATCACTATAAAAAATAAAGAAATTATAAAATTTTTATCTTCTAATATAGAAGATAAAATAG
>CAKNAD010000319.1:963-1785 GCA_929200515.1 Candidatus Gorgonimonas leptogorgiae
TAGATATGCTGATTAGAAGTATTGCGCATAAAAAAGTACGATTTATACCCAATAAAAAAAATTATCAATCTGAAATAAAAATAAATACTTTTCTTGACTTTTTAGTAATGATGAAAGAAAAAGATAACCGATTAAATACAAGATATACTAATACTTATTCTTTTGATCAATTAATTAACGAAGGTGGTGTTTTAGCTATTTTGCTAATAGACAATCCTATCGTAGATTCTGCTAGACATTTGATTGAAAATAGAGGCTTTTCAGTCAATTTAAATAATCCTGTACCTGAATTACCGACAGAAGATGTTGCAACATATAGAGAAATAACAGGGGCTGATATTTGTATTACATATGGTGTAAAGATATCAAGCTTATTACTTAGCTATGGTGTCATTACCGAAGATGAAAGAAATAGATTCAATATAGTAATAAATAATGATGTTATTATTGATTTATTAAATAATTTTATTTTAAACGAACCAGCTTGCGAATTTACAAAAATAGTGAATTTCGTTGATAGCGAGATAAATTTACCATTTTCACTCTTTAAAACATTATTTGGTGCTGAAGGAAAATATCTTATAGATCCAGAATATTTTTCAGGTGATTCGAGCCAAGAAGAAAAACATGCCTTTGTGCTAGCTTTAAGTAAATTGTTTTCGCATATAAACCTAAAACAGTATGATAATTTAACTAGAAAAGATGAACTTCTTTTTATCCATGCATTGTTTGCGAATATTAAAAATATGTTAACCGTCAAACTACCTGAAAATCAACAGCTTGAAGTAAACAAAATTATGTTAGATACATTAGTGTATGCAC
>CAKNAD010000319.1:1795-2993 GCA_929200515.1 Candidatus Gorgonimonas leptogorgiae
AGATAAATTAGATAGTATAATTTCTGATAAAGATGATACATCTTTAGATGAACAACTATACAAAGATAATTCTTTTATTGTGTTGTTAGTTTATTATGCAGAACATTGTAACAAGCCAAAGATATGCGATAAAACACGAATATTATATAAAAAATATATATCTTCTAAATATAACCTATTAAAAGAAGCAAAAGATTTTACGTCGATATTTGGCAATATGTCTGATGGCAACATTAATTTTGATGAGCCAAAAGACTTAAATTATATGTTTAAAAAAGAAGAAAAAACTATTTTACTATCCGATCAACTAATATCAGACCTATTAAATTATCCAACACAAAAAACTTCTTTTTCTTTTGTAGCAAAAGTATCTATATTTATAGGAGAAGAGCTGATACCTCCAGAACAGTTACCTATTGCTGATATTTTTACTAAAGACCTTCTTGTATTTAAAACCTTATATGAAGAAATTAATTCTGGAGCAACTGAGTTTATAGGTTTGATTTTAGATTTAATAGATGAGCCATATAGAGATTATTTCATTTCAGCTCTAAATAATCCTTATGGAATTAGCAATAAAATAGATATAAATGATACATTATCAAGCTTTGCAAAATATTTAACTGATAACCTTAGATCTTTAACAGACGAGCATTTTTTATTTTTATCCCAGCATTTTAAAATAAAAGATAACCCAGATTGTGATATAGCTAGAACCTTTGTGATTATAGGACTTATAATGGTTAAGTTTTCATCTAAGGGTGCTTTAGGCACAGAAGAAACGGCTCCTGAGATGTTACGACTATATGCAGCAGCATTATTTGATAAAGCTTATAAATTAGACAAAAATTCTGTACCTAAAGATTTCTATAATGGCGAAAGTAATAGTTGGTCTATGAGACTGAGGGGTGAATTAAATTATCCTAATATGATTGAATTATGCGGTGATTGTGTATATAATTGTGGCTATAGCTTTATACAAGAAAGGCTAGACTATGAATCTTTTATTAATAACTTAATGCCAGTAAATTGGAGATAATAAATAAAAATTACTAGCAGTATAGCGGTAGTGTTAGTAAAACAGAAGGGCTCAATATTGTTAGTAGTAGCCACATTGATGTAAGCCACATGCTACCACAAGATACAATAAGTAGAGCTAATAGTGGTACTGCAGAAAATATCTATGTTGAAGAAAATA
>CAKNAD010000320.1 GCA_929200515.1 Candidatus Gorgonimonas leptogorgiae
AATCTATGCTTTTGCAAAAAACTTTATGCAAAGCAAATTATTTTTGCCATTAAAAAAATTGCTTGATAGTAATTTATAAAACAAATAGTATATTAAAAACAAGTACTACAAATTTAAATAAATAAAAAATAACCAACAATAAAAATTATTCATATGCTCAAAAATATAAAAATACTATTAGTTTTATTGACTTTATTAATATCAGGCACATCTTCAGCTTTAATTGATGCTAAAGAATTTAAGCTGTTGTGTAATTTTTCAAATGAAGAAAAAATAAATAACTTTACACAAAAGTTAGCGCAAACTAATGCGAGTGATTTTCAGTTATGGATTTCTAGTTTTGATAGCATCTATCCATCGCCTTTAATATATGCTACCCATAAGAACAATATTCCTGTTATTAGATTATTAATTAATGCTTGTATTAAACGCGATATTAACTTTTGGGAGTTTACCGATATCGACGGCAAATCGCTGTTATCTGTTGCTGCTAGTGAACAATATGTCGATGTTGTTAGGTTATTATTACAACAGAAACATCCTGTATATATGGATAAAGCAAATACTACATCGGCTTTACACCAGGCTGCTATGAAGCCAAATATAGAAATTTGTAATCTCATTATTGAACAAAACAGTCAATTAATTCATTGCAAAGATATTAATTTAATGACACCTATCAATTATTTAATTAATAACAATTTAGAGGATTATGTGCTAGATTTATTAGAAAAATTTCCAATACATAAAAAAATGATTCCGTTAGATATAAACGGCAGAAGCTATTTGCATCATGCTGTAATTAATTATATGTATGATGTTGTTCACTATTTATTAGAAAAAGGATTTGATTATAATCAGAAAGATTATCTTGGCGTTACCCCATTAGGTTTATCAAGGTATCAACAGGATGAAACTATTGCACAAATATTAGAAGCTGAAGATAAAAACAGAAAACAAAAACTATGTTGTTGCTTTCGCAGTATTTTATTACGTTCTCATAGTAATGATATTATTTTTTCTTCCTCTAAACAAAATTATAATTTCATAAAAAACTAGTTAATAATCTTTAATTAAAGTATGCAGTTTTTATTTGAAAGTATATACTTATAATATCCAAATATAATCTAAATAATAAATTAATAATTAAAAATATGCCTATATTCAATATAGTAAAAATATTACCTCTTTTACTGCTTTCAAGCTTATCTTTAGCTTTAATTGATACTAAAGAATTTATATTGCTGTGTGATTATCCAGAACAAAATAAAATTAACGAACTAAAACATAGCATAGCACAAACCAATATAGATGATTTTAAAGAATGGCTAACTAATTCTAATATCGATAGCATATATACATCGCCATTAGCATATGCTGTTGTTAAAAATAATCTTGCTATTATTAAATTAATACTTGATGCTTGCTTAAAGTATCGTATTAATCATTGGGAGCTTACTACTAGCACAGGAATGTCTATGCTCTCTGTTGCAGCTAACGAACAATACGTAGATGCAATAAAACTTTTATTAAAGTATAATCATCCTGTATATATGGATAAAACCAATAAAACATCAGCTTTGCACCTAGCTGCAAGCAATAATAACATAACTATTTGTAAAATACTTATTGATACCGGAGGTTATTTAGTACACAGCAAAGACAGCAAGCACAAAACACCTGTCAATTACTTCATTGAACATTATGAAGTTGATTTTGTTTTAGAATTATTAGAAAGATTTCCTATAACCAATAATATTTTTCCTTTAGATATAAACGGCAAAAGTTATTTGCATCATGCCGTTTTATATGAAATACCTAACTTAACTAGTTATTTAGTGGCAGTAGGTTTTGATTACAAACAAAAAGATTATAGCGGAGTTACCCCGTTTGGTTTAGCAAGATACCAACAAGATAACACTATTTTACAACTATTAGAATCGGAAGAACAAGAAAGAAAAACCAGCTGCTGTAATTTTTGTAGAATTTTGCTTAATTTTAATAAGCATGATATTAGTTACATTGCTACTAAACAAAACTATAAGAAATTATATTAATTATTTTGTATAAGATCTAATAACTCATAACACTTTACCAATAACTTACAATAATAATACTGCATATGATTAACTTTATAAAAACACTGCTATTTATTAGTTTATTGCTATCTGCTATTTGTTCTGCTTTGCCTAATAATTACGAATTCAAAAAAATGTGTCAATTTAAAGATCGTAATTCGCAAATTATTAATTTAGATAAAAAATTAAATGAAACGACAGCCGCTTTATTTTTAAACTGGATGCATGATTTTAATGATTTTTTTAATTCACCTTTAGGTTATGCTGTTAGCACAGGAAATATTCCCATTATAAAACTATTAATTGATTTTTGTATAAAAGAAGGCATTCCTTATGATAACTTTATTACTACTTCAGGGATATCTTTATTATCTATTGCAGTTATGTGTAAACATGCAAAAGTTGTTTGTTTATTATTAGATGATTATCAGCATCCAGTAACAATGGATAACTTAGCTGAAAACAAAACCTCAGCTTTACATCAAGCTGCAATTAATGGCGATATTTATACCTGCAAATTACTAATTAATGCTGGAAAAGATTTAATACATTGTAAAGATTATAAAGAGCTTACGCCAATTAATTATTTAATGGAGACTGCAAATCAAGAGTTTGTTATAGAATTATTAGATAAATTCCCAGTAGATAAAAACAACATACCACTAGATAGCTTAGGGCAAAGCTATTTGCATCATGCGGTAAAAAATAAACTGTGTCACATAGTAGAAAAACTCTTAGATATGAATTTTGATCCTAATAAAAAAAATCATCGAGGCGAAACTCCTATTTATTTAGCAATTAATCAATGCGAAAATATAGCACTGCAGCAGATGCTAGCTAAAGCTAAAGAACAACAATATTCTTGCGTGTCGCTAAATTGCTTACGGTTTTTATCTGGAAG
>CAKNAD010000321.1 GCA_929200515.1 Candidatus Gorgonimonas leptogorgiae
AAAGCGTAACGAAACAGAAAAGTTCTAAAGTGATTTAGAACCTTCGCCCTTTAGGACGGAGTAGTTCAGATAATTTAATACTATTCGATATAAGGAAATACAAATGTTTTCTACAAAATATAATGTGCGTAAGCAACCTCAAGACTTTTACGATAAAATGGGAAAGCATGGAATTCTTCATCATGCTGAGGGCGGTGTCACTATTTCTAGAATGAATGATAACGATACAAAAGCATGCAGAACAGCACAAGGAAGATCAGTTAAACCGTGTGAAGTAGTTGCATATCTTACGGTGACTGCTATAATTAGTTCAGTTGTAGGTGGAATCGTATCTTATGCTACTGGCAACAAAGGTTTTGGAGCCTTGGCTGGATTTGCCGTAGCTACAGTAGCAGGAATTATAGCCTGCTTAAATGCTCAAAGAAATACAGGTATTTCGTTTGACGATCAGAGTATTGAAGCCATAAGCAACGGTCAAGAGTTAATAGATATAGATGTTAACAAGTCTAATAAAAATTCATTAACAAGTGGTAGCGAAAGAGGTTTGTGTGATAATTCAGAAAGACGATTATCAGTAGATAGCAATGATTACGATAAGAAGTCACAACAGCAATCACTGCAACAGCAACAATTACGTAATGATAGCAGTGAAGAATATTATGATAGTAATTCAGAAGACAGTGATACAACAATAATTGCAAATCGCAAACATAGTCCACAAGGTCGTGAAAGTGACAAATACTAGGCACCTAAAGTTTTTACCAATTAGTGCCGTAAAGCCTCGCCCTTTAGGGCGGGGATATAAGGCATAAAAGTGTTGACATTCTCTACTATTTCTGTAGAATACAATACATAGCTTAAAGCTATTTATTGCTCTGCTTTGCCAGAGCCAACCGCAGGTACTGCGGGGGTTAGTCTGCGGAGCGACCGAATCGGGGATTATTGCTTGCAATAATCTAGTGAAAGCGTGTTGAAACAGAAAAGTTCTAAAGTGATTTAGAACCTTCGTCCTTTAGGACGGAGTAGTTCAGCTGTAATATTTAGCAGTTTATACACGTAGCAGATGGAAAGCTAGCATTTTCATCTGATGCGTATATAGGGTTAGTTAGAACACTAGCACAGGAAGAACTTGTTTAATCAAGAAGCCCCGTCCTTTAGGTCGGGGAGCATGTCACAAGCAGTTACTACAATATGCTTTCATTGACTATGTAAATCAATAGCTTTAATACAGGAAATAGTAGGCAAATCATAATTATTATTCAATAATATACCATATAATTCTAATTGTTCTTTACTCAAAAAATCATTTATAGTTATCTCTTTAGCATAATCTCCATGCGTTATACATATTATTTTTTCATTAGCTCTATTAGGATTATAAAACTTTATTACTAAACCATCTTGTTCGTGTTTTATTTTTAATACCATAAGATGATTTTCTGTGAGAATTAAATATTTTTCTTCATAATTAATAGGTCTGTTATTATAAATATATTCACAGGTTTCATGTATGGATTTTATAAATGCAGTTACTGAAAAACAAGAGCAACAAAAACTAAGCTTATCTTTTATATATTCAAAAGACCTATTTACTATAGGGTATGTTCTTTTACTAATACCAAATAAATAATCATACGCTTGTCGTTTTTGCTGTTTTTTTTCAACGTTTGCTTCGGAAGATACTTTTTCATTTATCAACCTTATAGCAAATGCTCCTAGTTTTTGATGTCGCGGCTGTGCCGTTACACAACTTAAAATTTGTTCAATTACATCATCTAAAGCATACATACCTATAAAATTCAACTCTTTTTGCCAATCTATTAAATTACCAATCGTTATATTTTCATTGAAATTTTTACCTACTATTTGAAGAATATTATATTGCATAGTAGTTGCTATATCTTCTAATTTATCATACATAGCGGTTAAACATATAGCATCAGGGCTACTAGTAGTAAAAAATTCAATAATATTTATATTTGCAACTTCAATAATATCTAATACATGTGCTAACGATAAATGCCGACAAGTAAAAGTTTTTGTGTGTTCATCTGTTGTTTGAGATAAACGATCTAATTCTTGATACTTCCTTTCAACCATGGAATATATAATGCTTAAACTTTGATGTTTATCTGCATCTACTTCGTGATTCATACAAGAAGATAAACATTCCATTTCGTTATGCGCATACATTTTTTGTATTCTTATATTATTAAGATATTCTGAAGTTGTTAGCAGACAATTAAATTTCATAGCCTGTGGTACTGAACAGTATGAATATGTATGCACTGTAGTAGCATTATTAACTAAAAACTTAGATAACCCTTTTGTATTTTCAGCACAAGAATATATATGATTTACATCAACTATAGTGCCAGCTTCTAGTATTGTCTCTATCTTTCTTGTTGGTGTAAAAACTTGTTTTTCTAATAGTTGTTCTTTAGCTACCTGAGCAAGATCTTGCTGACCGCAGTTACCTCTTACTTGGATATCTGATGCATATTCCGTTAACCTATAATACTCCATTGTGTTATATCCTATTTAAATTAGCAAAACATATATTTATTCCTATAAAATAGTATGTCATTGTACTATAAAATAGTGCTGTTTGCAACTTATGCCACCCCTTTATTCAGGGTAAACGCATCTAAATCGTTGTATTTTAAGGCTTTTAAGCTAATAATTAACTGTAAAACATACTGTTTTTTAATTTTATAAATAAATAAAGCTTATTTCTGTTTAATCTGTATAAATTAAGAATAAAGTTAAATATGTATTTTCCAGCGATTATTTGGCACTTTATACAACATATTTGGTAACAACTAGAATCTTTCTCATCACTTATAAACACTGGTAATTAGATGCGTTTACCCTGCCCCTTTATTGCTTGAAGGAAACCCTTCAGATCTTAACGATATTATATACACGTGGCAGATGAAAATGCTAGGTTTCAGGGCTAAGTAAAATGGTTT
>CAKNAD010000322.1 GCA_929200515.1 Candidatus Gorgonimonas leptogorgiae
AGTTAGATATTGAGTCTGAAGAAGATTTTATTAATGAAAATGATATTAGTGATATAAGTTGATATCAATGAACTTAAACAAATGATGGGTTTGTGAACGGTACCTAAAAATCAACTATTAACAATTTCCATTAATTTATCAAAGCTATCAACTACATCATAACGCACATCTTTATGGTTGAATTTTTTCTTCAGAGTATCAAAAAACTTACGAGCACAGTCTATTTTAATGCTTTCAGCTTTTCTTAATTGCATACTAGATAACGAACCTTTAGTTTCGGCAATAAAATAAATGTGTTTTACTTTGCCCTGCTTAAAACTTATAGCCCAATCTGGATTATAACTACCAACAGGTGTAGGAATAGTAAATTCTTTAGGTAATTTAGCATAAACTACAATATCATCACTTGTATCTAAATTTTCTGCAAATTGTTGTTCTATCTTAGAATCTGCAATTAAGTAATCGTAGATATGTTTTTTTAACGGTCCCATAGCAGTAGTAAAATCTTGCTGATATTCTGCTGGAGTAAAAATATCAACATCATAGCCTTTATCTAAAGTATTGTATCGCAAGTATTCTATAATTATAGTGCCTAGTTGTTCTTTAATTAATTTTGTGCAATTTATAATAAAATCTTCTGGGTTTTGTTTAAATAAATTAAATTTATCATTTGTTAACTTTGTAAGAATACTTGCTATAGTTTTGCGAGTTAATTCTGTTGTTTTTGTTATTTCGCCAATAAGATCATATTTAATTTGACTATGAATTAATGTATCTTCTGTTGAAGTTTTAGTTGATGTTACTACAAAGCTTTTACCTTGTGCTAGTTGTTCTCTATCAAAATCATCTTGTTGTTCGCCACGCTCAATATTATAGGTTAGAGTTTTTACAGTTAATTCAGTATTAAGTGCTTTTATGCAATTTTTAATTAATTCATCTGAATCAAAGTTAACTTGATATATTGCTTGATGATTAATTTTTTGCCAAAGTTGCTGAAATTCTTTTTTATCAAAGTTTGTGTTGCGTTTGTTTTCTCTTTTATTGCATTCATTTTCAATAGGTATTTCGGTATCGGTGTCAATATTAGCAATTAAAGTCTCTATACCTGTAGCATAAGGTTGTAAATTTTTAGGAAGTTCAGCAAGTTTGCCCGTAGCTAAATCGTCTTGATATTTTTCGGTGATTTTGTCGTCATCGTCTATATAATGGTTTTGAATTAAATAGCGTTCTATAGCTTTAGCATCTTTTTCTGTTAGAGTAACCGACCCTTTGGCAGTTTCTATAGTTTTGCCAGTAAAATAATCAGCATTTGCTTTAGTTGGTCTGTTAGCTAATGATTGCTTGATATCTAGCTGTAACTCACTAACAAATTTATTATAACTTTCATTGGTAACTACAGTAAGCTTGTTAATTTCATGTACTGTTGCTTGGTCATCTTGACGCTCTCCACTCTGATTAACTGCAAGGCGTAAACCTCTGCCAACTTCTTGTCTGCGGTTGGTATCGCTAGAAGTATTTTTAAGAGTACAAATAACAAATACATTAGGGTTATCCCAGCCTTCACGTAAAGCAGAATGAGAAAAAATAAATCTAGTTGGTTCATTAAAAGATAATAAGCGTTCTTTATCTTTGAGAATTAAATCATATGCACTCGGGTCGGTTTCAGTATTTTCTTCTTTTTTAGCAAGTTTAATGGCATCTACTAACTTGCCTTTTTTATCTATAGAAAAATAGCCATTATGGGTTTTATCTGCACTAATTTTTTCTAAATACTCTAAGTATTTTGCATCAGTATTATTAGTTTTAATATCAGCTAAAGCACGTTCGTATTCTTCAATAAACATTTGTGCGTACTCACCAAGCTGTTCGCCATCAGCAGTATATTGTCGATACTTTGCTACTTCATCAATAAAAAATAAGCTTAATACTTTAATACCATTATGAAATAAACTTTGTTCTTTTTCAAAGTGGGCATTAATAGCTTCTCTAATTTGAATTCTACGTAAAATGCTAGTTTCTTCAGTATTGCCAGTTAATTCACCTACTTGTAGCTTATTACCATTAGTAAACGCAACAATACCTGTTTTATAATTAATATCTGTAATTACTAAATCTTTATATTCCTTTATTTCATTGCTATATTCATAAAGATTATCACCTTCTTTAAAGTTACGCAAAGTTAGCTTAATACCTGTTTTATACTTTATTTTCAGCTCAATTTTAGCTATTGGTGCTTGCTTAGATATTTCAATGGCAGATAAATACAAATAAGCTCCAGTAAAGCTCTGTTGAGAAATTCCCCGAACAGCAATTTTTTTTACTAATTTTTGTTTGTAGGCATCTAGTGCATCTAAACAATAAATTTTATTATGTTCAATTTTATGGGTAGCAGAATAATGTAAAGCAAATAATGGGTTAAATTCTGCTAGAGAAGTTAGGGTTTTTTTCCCCGCCATTTTTTGTGGTTCATCTAAAATAATAATAGGCTTATTAGCTTTAATTACATCTATAGGTTTGCGAGTTTGAAAGCTATCAAGCTTTTCATAAATACGTCTGTTATCTTTGCCTGTGGCATTAAACGCTTGGATATTAATTACCATTATATTAATACCAGCATCTTCAGAAAAGGTTTCTATATTGTGTAATTGTTTAGAATTATAAATAAAAAATTTAGCTTTTTGCTGATATTCTGCATAAAAATGTTCTGCGGTTATTTCTAAAGTTTTAAAAACCCCTTCACGAATAGCAATACTTGGCACAACAATAATAAATTTATTCCAACCAATTTTTTTGTATAATTCAAAACAAGTTTTAATATAACAATAGGTTTTACCAGTGCCGGTTTCCATTTCTATATCTAAATTTATGCTGGCGTAGTCTGTTGTTACTAGTTCTGTTGATTTTATAATATTTTGTTTATCTTGTTGTTGTTGTATATTTTCTATAATATCTACATTTTTTTTATTAATAT
>CAKNAD010000323.1 GCA_929200515.1 Candidatus Gorgonimonas leptogorgiae
ATTCTCAATGGTGTCTTTAACGGCACCCTTAATAATTTTATTTATTTGTGAGTTTACACTAGAATCATCTGGGCTATCTTTTATACTCAAACATGTATTAACTATATTTGTTAATGTCACATTAAAGTCATCTTGGTTGTTATTACAAGCGTTTAAGAAAGATAGTTTTATTTTATTTAACGTTGCTTCATTTGCTTCAAAATTTTCACAAATATTATTAATTAACGAATCTGTTAGCTCTTGTACTGCAGAACTAAATTTATCTTGTGCTTCTACTTTTTGTTGTTCAATTTCACTAATTTTGGCCTCTATAGTATTATTTATTTCATTTAATTCTACTGGGTCTGTTATCACAGAATTATCAACATTTGTACTTTTTAGATTGTCTATTTGACTTAACAAATTGCATAATTTTCGATATGCAGTTGTTAGTACACATCTTTGATCTGTTATACTATTCGTTAAGTTTTTTATACCCTGATCAGTCATTTCAGCTTTTGATAATAATTTTTTAAGTTCTTGATCTTTTTCTGCTAAATCTTTCATAAAACTAAGCATTGAATTTATTAATGAAGTAGAATTTAAGTAAGATACATGATGAGAGTTGTTTACAGACTCTAATTGCTCAAAACTAAAACCTGCAAGACCAAACACTAGTGCAGTTGCCATTAAGGCTCCAAATATTATGAAGCAACATGTCGCAATTGCGAACATAGGTGGTCCAGACGACGATATTAATACAGCCAGTATGAATGCAATCAACATAGAACCCGTGGTTACAGTAGAAACCCCAACCGATGCCCCTGCTATAAAGTAACTACTGGTTTTTAAAGCAGAAAGAGCACGTGTTAATTTAGAGTTATTATGTGCTTTTTCTGTTTCTCCGGCAGATGTTTTACATTCTATGCAATCAATAACGCCTACAGCTCTTTTTTTTTGCTTTGGAGTATATATCGCATCCCCTCCCTTTAATGCAACGTCATCGACATAATTTTTCACGTTCTGCTTATCTATTGAGGAAGGTTTATTTTGATGATCGGGGTGTTCAGAACATCTAACCCCCATATGAAAGCGAAATGGCATTCCATTGTTATTTACACTACTACTCATGTGCACTTTACTCCTTTAATAATTTTTTAACAATATATTTATCTTTAAAACAGATAATATTCAGATTTTAAAACTATACGAACTATTGCTAGATTACGCAAATCAACAAGCTAGAAAAAATTGACTGATTTTAAATACACAAACTAAATAAAATAAAGATCATGCTTGCAAAAATAGCATGATCTTTATCTCGTAGCTGACAGATGAAAATACTAGTAAATGCTCCAATAATTCAAAAGTTTTTAACCATAACAGAGATTATTTGCATTTTTTCCGTTTGGTATCGGATTATTCTTATTCGTATATCTTACAGCTTTTCTAGTATTAAATAGATTCTCAATGGTGTCTTTAACGGCACCCTTAATAATTTTATTTATTTGTGAGTTTGCACTAGAATCATCTGGGCTATCTTTTATACTCACACATGTATTAACTATATTTGTTAATGTCACATTAAAGTCATCTTGGTTATTGTTACAAGCGTTTAAGAAATATAACTTTATTTTCTTTAACGTTGCTTCATTTGCTACAAAATTTGCACAAATATTATTAATTAACGAGTCTGCTAGCTTTTGTACTGCGGAATTAAATTTATTTTGGGCTTCTACTTTTTGTTTTTCAATTTTACCAATTTTGGCCTTTATAGTATTATTTATTTCATTTAATTCTACTGGATCTGTTATCACAGAATCATCAATTTGTGTATTTTTTAGATTGTCTATCTGGCTTAACAAATTGCATAAATCTTGATATGCAGTTGTTAGTACACCTGTTTGATCTGTTATACTATTCGTTAGCTTTTTTATACCCTGCTCAGTCATTTTAGTTTTTGATAATACTTTTTTAAGTTCTTTATCTTTTTCTGCTAAATCTTTCATAAAACTAAGCATTGGATTTATTAATGAAGTAGATTTTAAGTAAGATAAATGCTGGGAGTCGTTTATATTCTCTAATTTTTCAAAGCCACAACGTGCCATATAACTCAATATCGCAACTACCAATAGAACCCCTACTGCTATTAAAGTATATAATGCAATTTTATCAAGGTTTGGCAGAGATGTAATTACCACAAGAGCAAAAACCCCACCACTACCAGCCAGAGTCGATATAACAGTTATAAAATAACTAACAACTTGCAAGCCCCAAAGTGATTTTGTTAATTTAGAATTATCATGTGCTTTTTCTACTTCTTTGACAGATGTTTTACATTCTATGCAATCAATAACGCTTGCATCTCTTTTTTTTTGCTTTGGAGTATATCTTGCGCTCCCACCCTGTAATGCAATATCATCAACATAATTTTTAACGTTACTACTATCTATTAGGGGAGATTGCTGTTGATGATTAGGGTGTTCAGAGCACCTAACAGCCATATAAAAGCGAAATGACTTTCCTTTGTTATTTACACTATTGCTCATGTTAACTTTACTCCTTTACTAAGTTATCACTAATATATTATCTTTAAGAAAGATAATATTCAGATTTCGTAGCCTGCTAAACCTCTGCTATAATGAAAAGCAATAAATAGGGTAAAATCTGCTTATATTGCAGTTATTTTTATAATATTCGTCATTGTAACACATAATTTATTATTTTTCAATTATAATTTAGAGCTGAATATGAGCTTATCTAATATTGTTAAAGCTTCATTTCAAAAAATAATTGAAGCTACAGTATACAGGTGGCAGTTGGAAATGCGGGTTTTCAGCAAGTGATTATAAGTTTTTAGCTAAGCCAGTGTTTTGCATTAGTGTTTACTAAATCAAGAAATACTAACGCAGGATAAAAGCTTAGAAGCCTTGCCATCTGGGGGCTATTAAAAAAATCTACTTCATCGTTAAAACACTTTGAAATGCACTT
>CAKNAD010000324.1 GCA_929200515.1 Candidatus Gorgonimonas leptogorgiae
GTTAGCCTGTTGAGATATAGGGTTCGTTAGAACACTAGCACAGGAAGCACTTGTTCAATCAAGAAGCCCCGTCCTTTAGGTCGGGGGCATGTCACCAAAACATATGAGCCTTTTGCTTGAGAGAGCATCTTTTTATTAAGTAAGGCTACCTAATGTGGTTGTTTTCACAGTTAAGATAAGCCTATTTAATATTAGTCATTTTGTGCTTATGGCGTTTTATTTTGTAACAATTTGGACTCTTCTATTAGCAGTGCGTGCTTCTTTAGTAGATCCAGATATCGCTGGCTTTTCGAAGCCAAAGCTGATTACTTTCATTCGTTCTGGGTTCATGCCTTTATTTACTAAGTAATTTTTTATAGAGTTTGCTCTTTTTTCTCCTAGGGCTAAATTATAAGAGCTTGTTCCAACTTGGTCTGTATGACCGTATATAATAATGTCATTATCTTTTCCGTCTCCATATATATAATATGTTGCTACTGCATCTAACTTTTTGTAGTCTTCTATTAAAATAGCAGAGCTGTCAAAATTAAAATTAAATATATACTGCTCTGGTATATCTTCTGATATATCTTCTGTGCTTTCATGTGCGTAAGGGTTTAAGGTATGTCCTTTATATATATTTTTATTAGTACAGCCATTAATAATAAATGCTACTAGTATACAAAAAATAACTATATTTATTCTATTGTTAAACTTCATGGTGTTCCTCTCTGAAATTAAAAGCATGCACAGTCATTTACAATGCAAATTTTTAGCAATTGATTGAGGTTTTTAATACAAGTTATTGTTTTACAGTGTTACATAATTAAAAATCAGGTGATAACAATTTCACAATAATAACATGTACTTTCTATAGCTATAGCCTTTAATATATAGATATTTTTAGTGGTTGCTAACTGGTAATAGTTATTAACGCTAGCATGTCGACTAAATCAAGAAATACTAACCTAGGATAAAAGCTTAGAAGCCTTACCCTGAAACCTAGCATTTTTATCTGCCATCTGTATAAATCGTAGATGACAGTGTTATATCTTTATTAGTTATTTAGAATTTGATTGGCAATATTAGCAACACTAGACTCCGGATATTTAGTTACTATGGTTTTAAAAATATTATTAGATTCTTGAATTTTACCTGTAGCTTGGTATAAAGCTCCAATTTTATATAGCACCTCTGGAAAACGGTTGTGGTTTTTAAATAAATTTTCCATTTTTTTTAATTCGATTAATGCGATATCATAATGTTCTAGATGTATATTAATTTCAGCTATCCAAAAATAAACATTAAATAAATCTGAGTTTTTATCTAATGAATCTATTAATAAAGGGTAATCATTTTTTGTTTTTGTTAGTATATCTATAGCTTGTATATACTGTTTGTTTTGTATAAGTATTTGAGCACGATAAATGCTATCACTTATACTCAATATAGATGGTTCGTTATTGCTTGCAGAATTTATCTCGGGGTTGTTATCTTTAGAGCTGTTTTTTTGTTGGTCTTTGTAATGTAATTCTGAGTGTAGTGACATAATTCGTTGATCAATATCTAGATATCTCTCATGGTTATTATGTTGTGATTCTTTTAAGTGAGCTACTTCTTTTTCTAAAAGTGTTATTTTGTCGTATAACTGTAATAAGATATCATTTTTTTCAGTGTTTAATTCTGAATATAACTTTCTTTTTGCTTCTTCATGGTTATCATGCGGATCAGCAACAACTTTATTACTCAATATATCTAACTCATCGAATTCTTGATTGTTGTCATTATCGTTATTATCATTCATAGAGTCTACTTCAAGAGAAAAGCTATTTAAAGCTAAACTAGGGCTATAATTAATAGTGCTACTTTTATGTAAGCCCTCTGTATGGCTCTCTTGTGATCTTAAGTTAATAACTGGAGCTTTACTCGAATTGCTTTCCTGTGGTTTGTTTCTAGTAGTATACTCACGATCTATTGGAACCGTTGCAGCTTGTGTTGGTGTTTGATTTATATTTTTAGAGTAAAACAAGTTCACATCATTACTTGGGCTATCAGCAGTTATAGTATATGAAGTTGCATCTGTTATAACAAAAAAAAGCATAGAAAATAGTTTGACTCTATGCTTGGGTGTTTTCTTAATAAAATTAAATAACATACAGTTATACTTTTTTTGTGGTTTTATCTTTTAAGAATTTCTACTCTACGATTAGCAGCACATGCTTCTTTGGTAAAACCGGGCATAACTGGTTTTTCAAAGCCATAGCTTATAACTTCTATTCTAAATGGAGCTATTCCTTGTTTTACTAAATAATCTTTTATAGAATTAGCTCTTCTTTCTCCTAGAGCTAAATTATAAGAGCGTGTTCCAACTTGGTCTGTATGACCATGCACAGCTATTTGATCATCTTTTCCTTTAGTAAGATAATATTCAACACAAGAATCTAAAAATTGATAATCGGCCTCTAGAATAGTAGAGCTGTCAAAATTAAAGTGGAATACATTATGATTTAATATCGCGTCTTCATCAGCATAAAACATAGAGCCTGAATCAGAAGAACTAACGGCAATGTCATTGTTTTCATAAAAATCGTTCGTTTTCTTGTTTGCACAACCACTCATAATGAGTGTTATTGCTAGTATGAAAGAAAAAACAATATTTTTGTCATGGTTAAGTTTCATTAGTCTTCTCCAGTAAAGTGAACATTATGTTTTGTTACATAACCTACGTATAGAAACGTAGCGTAAATTGTATTTTAAGTATAATATACAATATATTTATAGAATAAAGAAAATATAACTTTTACTACTTTTAGTTAATCTTACTATAACTATTGTACAGTGTATAGTAAGATTAACTAATTGTCATTACTTTATAACAATTTTTTAACTTTATCAAAGAGTGCCGTAAACCCCGCTCCTTTAGTTGCGAGATATAAGGCATAACATTTACTAGCAATTATTAAAATATT
>CAKNAD010000325.1 GCA_929200515.1 Candidatus Gorgonimonas leptogorgiae
CTAGTAAATGTTATGCCTTATATCTCGCAACTAAAGGAGCGGGTTTTACGGCACTCTTTGATAAAAAATACATATCGTCGACAAGTACAGTATATTTTTTTTTACTTTAATGATATAATTTTATTATACACTTTTTAATTTAATAATATATGGAGTTGCTTTTTGCCTACAGAATTTTCACATACTAGCGTCTTATTAGAAGAAACTATAGAGTCACTTATAACTAATATAGATGGCCTGTATATCGATGGCACTTTCGGTATGGGAGGCCACAGCAAAGAAATTTTAAACAAAATATCACCTTCAGGTAGATTACTAGCAATAGACAAAGACCCTAGTGCAGTGGCTATTGGTAAAAAGATGGCAGCAAAAGATAACAGATTAACAATCAAACAGGGAAGTTTTTCTGAGCTACATAAATGGATTGGGCAAAATAAAATAGACGGTTTACTGCTAGATCTAGGAGTCTCATCGCCACAACTAGATAACCCAAACAGAGGTTTCAGCTTTATGCAAGATGGTCCATTAGATATGAGAATGGATACCTCCACAGGTGAAACCGCCGCTGAATGGCTAGCACATGTATCTTACGAAAATCTTTGTAGAGTTTTATGGGATTACGGCGAAGAACGCTATGCTAGAAAAATTGCAACTGTAATCATAGCAAATCGTGAGCAACAGCCAATTACCACAACCAGTCAATTGGTAAATATAATTACTTCTACCTGTAAACATTACCAGCGCCACAAGCACCCTGCAACTAGAACATTCCAAGCTATTCGTATTTATATAAATAAAGAGTTAGAGCATCTACAACAAGCACTAACTATAGCGCTTGATAACATCAAAATTGGTGGCAGACTAGTAGTTATTAGCTTTCATTCTCTTGAAGATAGAATCGTAAAACGCTTTATGCGTCAAAACTCTCAAGGCAAACCTATGCCTAAGTGGCTACCTGTAACAGATATTAGCGCTGGTAGCAAACTAAAACTAATAGGAAAACATCAAAAGCCTTCTCAGAAAGAAATCAAAGATAATACTAGAGCTCGCAGTGCTGTTTTACGTATAGCTGAAAAAATAGCATGATATTTTTAGCTAAAAAATCGTTTACTGCGATCATAGCTATATTTATTTTATTTGCTACTATTGTCTGCTCCGGTGTGAGTGCATGCTATGTATCTTTTTTAATTAGACAACTACATAATGAAATAAAGCAAGAAATGGATAATACAAATAAGCATCAATTAATATGGAGCAATTTAATACTAGAGTACAATAGTCTTACATCTATTGAACGAGTGCATAGAATTGCAACTACTAAACTTAATATGATGCACCCTAGTTTTAACAATTGTCAATTTTTAGAAGAATGACAAACCAAATTACTACTAATAAAAATACAAGGCATATTGTAATTAATATCCTTATTTATAGTATATTTTTATTTTTAACTTTCTCATTAGTAAAATTATTTATTATAAAACGTGGGTTTTTATTACAAGAAGGCAATAAACGTAGTATTAGAATAGAAACTATAGCTGCTCATAGAGGGGTTATTTTTGATCGCAATAACAACCCTTTAGCAGTAAGCACACAAATGCCTTCAGTATGGGCAGTTCCTGAAGAACTCCTTGATAATAAAGATAAATGGAATATTTTATGTGACTTATTAGCTATTGATCCAGATAAATTTAAACACAAGCTGTTGGACGCTACAAATAAAGACTTTATTTATCTAAAAAGACATGTCACTCCCGAGATAAGAGAACAAATCATTAAACAAAACATTCCTGGAGTTAATATAATTTACGAGCCTAAAAGATATTATCCTTGCGGGCATACAACTTCCCATATAGTTGGCATAACCGATATTGACGAAATTGGTACAGAAGGCTTAGAATTATCATTTAATCATATTTTATCTGGTAAAAATGGTAAGCGTCGATTACATAAAGATCGAAAAGGCTATTTAGCAAAACAAGTAGAAATTATACAGCCAGTCATCCCCGGAAATGAACTAACTCTCAGTATAGATAAAAGATTACAATTTATAGCTTATCAAGCATTAACAGATGGCATAAAAAAATCCAATGCAAAATCTGGATCGGCAGTAATTCTAAACGTTAATACTGGTGAAGTTTTATGCTTAGTAAATTATCCTTCATATAATCCAAATAATAGAACAGTTATTGATTATCAAGATATGCGCAACCGAGCAGTAACAGATTTACTAGAACCTGGATCAACAATAAAACCATTTATTATAGCTGCTGCATTAGAAACAAACAAATACAATAAAAAAAGTACAATAAATACAAATCCTGGGTATTTAATGGTTGATAAACATCAAGTAACAGATATCCGTAATTATGGTATTCTTACTCTAGAAGAAATATTAATAAAATCTAGCAATATTGGAGTATCTAAAATAGCCTTTAACATAGGTGGTGATAATTTAAGAAGTATTTTCCATAGAATACAATTTGGCTACCCTACGGGAATTGGCTTACCCGGAGAACAAACAGGTTTTTTACCAGATAAAGACCAACTAAGCAAAATAGAACTTGCAACTATGTCTTTTGGCTACGGCTTGTTAGTAACTCCTTTGCAGTTAGCTCATGCATATATGATTTTAGCAACAGGCATAAACAGGCCATTAACTATTATTAAGCAACATCAACAGGTAACAGGTCAAAGAGTAATAGAAGACCATATAGTAAAACAAATATTATCTATGTTGCAAGCAGTTGTAGAGCAAGGTACTGGAAAATTAGCAAAATCTAACTATATGAAAGTTGGCGGCAAAACAGGAACCTCAAGAAAAGTAAAAAATAAAGAATATGATCGCAACTCGCATTCATCTATTTTTGCAGGCATAGTTCCTATTAATAAACCGCAGTTAGCCATAGTTGTAGTTATAGATGAACCAGCAAAAAA
>CAKNAD010000326.1 GCA_929200515.1 Candidatus Gorgonimonas leptogorgiae
ATATCACTAATATCATTTTCATTAATAAAATCTTCTTCAGACTCAATATCTAACTGACAATCATCAGGCCATTCTGATAGTTGATATTGGTTATTATCTTCATTAATAGTTTCTTCTATAGAAGTCATATCAAGCTGAGTAATTTCCCCTAGATATTGGTTACTCTTGGTATTATTAATATCTTCTTCAGAAGATATAGAGGGCAGAGATTGATCTGCTAATTCTAATGTTTGGTCTTTATTTTCGTCTTGATAAAAATTTTGCTGGTCATTACTAGCTAAAGTTGTTTGGTAATTTTTTAAAGGTTTTTCATTTATGTGTTTCTCTTTATGATGCCTAGCTTTCGCACTTGCATAAAAAAAACTTTTATCACAAAAGTTGCATATATAAGGTTTTTCATTTGGATGTTGATCTTTATGATGTCGTTTTAAGTTGCTTAATGTCCTACAAGTTTTAGCACAAAGATCGCATTTATGAATTTTTTTTTGTTTACATTCAGCTTTTGTTTTACCAGTATGATATTTTATATAATGACTATTTTTAGCTCGTATAGTATTAAATCTGTTATCGCAAACAGTGGATAGATAAGCTTTATATTCAGGATGCAATTTTAAATAATGGCATTCTTGTATTTGTATACTATGAAAGGTTTCTGGGCAAATATCACATGTATACTTGTGAGTTTTTGATAAAACTGCTAAATGATTTCTTGATTTATAGTGTGCTGTTAAATTTTTATTTTCTGCAAAGGTTGTATTGCAAGTAGAACATGTATAAGACAAGATTTCAACATGCTCTGTTTTGTGTGCTCTTAATTTTTTTAAAGAAATAAATTTTTTTTTACATTTATCGATATCGCACTCATATATTTTGTTACGTTTATGTAGTTCTATATGACGTCGTAAGTCATATGGGTAAAGAAAGCTATCATCGCAATCTTCAAAATAACATATATGCTTTTTTTGTATACTACTTGCTTGACCTTGTGGTGATTTAACATTAACAATAACTTGTTGTTGAACGTTTTGTAAATCAATATTTTGTTCGTTTGTTGAAGCTACTTGCACCGTGATATCCTATAAATTTAATATTGCAAAAATACTATCTATTAGATTAAAAATCTATCTTAAAGTTCCTAGAACAGTCTGAAAATTTTTTATTGAATTTGTTGCTATACAGGTGGCAGATGAAATAAGTATTTATTTTAATAACTCAAGTTACGCACTTAAAATAATTTTCTAAAAAAACAAACTGAATTATTAAAAAATATAAATGTTTATGTTACAGCTTAAGAACTAGTTTT
Organism: Candidatus Gorgonimonas leptogorgiae; assembly: GCA_929200515.1. GTDB lineage: Bacteria > Pseudomonadota > Gammaproteobacteria > Pseudomonadales > Endozoicomonadaceae > CAKMZJ01. The sequence goes on from CAKNAD010000326.1 coordinate 1,304, forward strand.
AGATTTACAAAAACTATATACAGGTCGTGAATAAAGATGCTAAATGGCAATTGTATCGTTAAAAACTTTAATTGATAATCTCATAGTTTTGACGATAAACATCTAAGAACCGGTTTACAACTCGTTGTTTTGTTACTTTTAACCATAAAATTAACTAAATTTTAGTCTGAAGTATATCAAATTACAGAGGATATTTTATTGTTTTATCTAAAATTTTGTTAGCTTTTTGTGGAGATAGTAAACAGGTTCTAAAATTAACAATAACATACAATAACATACTTAATGGTGTATTATGGACAGCAAACCAATAAGATCAGATGGAATAAGATCTACAACAATTGATAGTCAGCCTGACACTAACCCCAAACAACCGACTAAAAAAAGAATTCCAGCTAAAGGCTCAAATTTTACTGTTGATACTACTAAAACCAGAGTAGTATCCAAACAAGAAAAATTAGATACTAAGAAGAGAACGTTCCGCAAATTTTCTGAGTATGTAAAAAGTTTTAAAGAAAACACATCAACAAACGTAAAGCGATTTGTTGCTGGTGCATTGATGCTAGTTCCAGTTGTGGGTTGTGCTATAGTAGCTCTTTATTTGCTTGAAAGTCGTAAAATAGATAAAACCCCTACTGTAAATGATACAAATATTTTGGGTAATAATAGCGGAACAGAAGATAAGAGAGGTTTATTAGGAGAGAAACTAGTAGGCTCATCTAACGGTAATTTAGATCGAGAAACATCATCAGGGTTGTTTTATGACGTATACAGTGAACTTCTAAAATCACATCCAGAATTAAGCGACGCTGAAAAAGAAACAAAACTGAAAGAATTAATTGAATTATCTGAGAATATTTTACCAATTTGTGTTGATTTAATAAATCAAGGAACTGATGATCCCGACAAAATAACAGATGCGCTAATTGGAGTTATACCTGATGATATTGAAGGTAAAAAGTTAGAAGAAATTGACAAACTTGCTAAAGATACGATTTCTGAAAGTGGTGTATATACAACGAAGTTGTAAACACTACTATAATCTGTAGTAGCTCAAATATAATCTCACAGGATTCTAATTTTCTAAGGTACTGTTAGATCAGGTTTGAGCTACTACAAATTACTTATATTAATATCTTACAACAAGCTAAAAATTACTTACTAACATCCTACGTCTCACTATATTTTTTAATCGCATTTACTATTTTTTTGATATAATCTACTGTAGTATCAATATCAATAATACCCTTAGAATCTGTTTTTCTAACATCATCTGTTGATTGTAAAATGGTCATATGTTCGCCATTGCCAAATTTTTTTGGTTTATCAAAATTGAAGTTTAATTTTTTAAAATATTGTTTCATCAATTTATAGTGCTGTTTTCTTAGCCTACTACGGGTTTTTGAATCATTATTTGGAGCTGCAATTTTAATATTAATAGACCTAATAGGTTCTGCTCCATTTGATTCTAGTTGCAAGTAATACCTAAATTTGTCATAATCATTAGTCCTTCCACAAGTAAAGCATAAAAATCCACCAGTTTTACGTGGAATGTTCTTCCAATTAGCCTTCCCTAGTCGTTCTTTTAGCTCTTTATAAAACCCTTCCCACG
>CAKNAD010000327.1 GCA_929200515.1 Candidatus Gorgonimonas leptogorgiae
TATTGCTAGTTATCATATGATATAAGTAACTACTAAAAGTGTCTACGTATTAACTGGTAGCGCTATACATTAGAAAATGATCTGATGCAACCTGATTTAACAATGAATCAGACCGTTTTAACTACATCAGAAGTTAGATGCCATAAGTTTTTCTTTGTCTTCATTCAACGAGTTGTGTAGCTCAGATAAAATATTGCTAACAGCATCATCAACAGCATTTTTTATTTCTGAGGGTTCACTATGAATATTTAATAAGCAGTTATCAACTATATTTGTTAATGTTGCTTTTAAGCTATCTTGGTTATTGTTACAATAGTTTAAGAAAGATAACCTTATGTTCTCTTTAGTTTCTTTATCAGCTACAACGTCTGTAAAAATATTATTAATTAATAAATTTAATAGATCATTTACTGCCTGTTTAAAATTTTCTTCTGCTGATATTTTTTGTTGTTCAGCTTCATAAAGTTTGGCTTCCATTATCTTCTTTGCTTGATCTGCTTCTGTATCAGTATTATTAGGTATTGATTTACTTAGATCACGAAATTCAATTAATTTATCGCGAAACTGTCTATATTGCCATATAATTTTATTTTTTTGCTTTATTACAGTATCCGTTGTGTTTTTTATACCATCTTTAGTTATTGCAACACCTGATAACAAGTCTTTAAGAGTTTTATCTTTTTCTTCTGCTTCTTTCATAAATCTCAGCATTGGATTTATTAATTTGGCATCTTGTAAATAAGATTTATAATGCGAATCGCTTAGACCCTCTAATTTTTCAAATCCAAGAGCCATAAGAGAAAAAACTATTGCAACTGCAACTGAGATTCCTAGTATTATGGCACAGCATAATACAATCTTATCAAGGGTTGCTATAGCAAATACTGTTTCTGCTCCCGCTCCTACCGCTGCTAGAAACGCTAGAGGCAAAAGACTTATAACAGCAGAAGCTATCGATGTAACTACTACACTAATACTAATGACTTTCAAGACCAAAAATGATACTGCTAATTTAGACCGACTATTTGCTTTTATAGCAGATACTTTACCTTGAATTAAATCATTAAAGATAACTACATCTCTTTGTTTTTGAGTTGGATTATATATTGCCCCGCCAGCCTTTAATGCAGTCTCATTGACATATGCCTTACCTTGCTTAAGGTTTGGTTCATCTTTATTAGAGGCGTGTTCAGAACAATTAAGTCCCATATAAAAGCAATCTGAAACTCCAGTCTTTTGCGTACAGTCCATGTTAATTTTACTCCCTACATAAGTTATTACAAATATATGTGGTAGATAACAATATTAAAAAATAGTCTAATTCAAAGTATTCTACCAATAAACAAGAACATTCTTAGCCTTATCATAAACTAAGGCCTACTCGATTTTTATCTTTAGCTAGCATTTAACTCCTCACGCATGATAGAAATAGTGCGATCAATAGCAATATCAATAATCTCGTATATTTTTTCATCTACCTCAGATAAATCAAAGTAGTTAGAAACTATATATCTTAGTGCTTCTTTAGAATTATTTAGGTTGCTATCACAACATTTTAAGAAAGATGCCTTTATTTTATCTTGAGTGTCTTTGTTTTCTGAAAAATTTACACACAGGTTATTAATTAATGAACATAATAGCTCTTGAGCAGCGACCTTAAGTTTTTCTTCTGCTTCTAATGTTTGCTGTTCTATTTTTTTAAGCTTGGATAGTAGTTTCTTATTTTCTTCATCTGGTTCTACAGATGTATCTGGCAACTGATTATTCTCTATTTTTTTGTTTAGGTTGTTCAATAGATCTTGCTGTTCTAATACGTTACCCCCTACTTTTTTAGCTTTGTCGTAGAGCTTTTTTGTCGTATCCACTATGTTTTTTATATTATTATCAGTACTCCTGGTTTCTGATAAGAGCTTTTTAAGCTCTTCGTCTTTTTCTGCGAAACCTTTCATAAGATCAAGCATTGGTCTGATTAATAAATTATATCTTGCTAAATTTTCATAATGTAATTCGTTTAGAAACTCTAATCTTTTCAAACCAGAAGTCGTAAGGGCACAAAATACCGCAATTGCAAATAAGCACCCTGCTATTATCAGGGAGCACAACACAACCTTTTCAAATGTTGGAGTACTTACAAACTGGAGGATATGTATTGATATAGCTCCGAGACCTTTTGCACCTAAAATAATAGAGCTTATAGAAGGTAAAATAGCTATACCAGCAGCAATCAAAGAAACAAGTGATGCAATTACAACATTGTCTATCCATACAGGAAGTGACTTTGTTAATTTAGAATTTTTCTTTGCTTTTATTACTTCATCGTAAGATACTTTCTGCAAAATGTCGTCTATACTAACAGCAATAGCCTGTGTTACTTCTGCTTGTTGTGTATCGGGATTATCTGCTAATTGAACTACTTGTAGTTCTACATTATTAGCACTTGCTGGTGAGATACTAGGATTAGATGAAGGCTTTTGATCAGTGTCATGTATAATGCGATCTGTATTAACGGTAGTTACCTGTCTTTCTTCTACTTGCTTTGTATGTGAAGTATCTGCTACTTGATCCCCTTGTAATTTTAGCTCATTAGCATATGCACTAACTTCCTCAGAAATTACTGGTGATATACCAGGTCTAGATGGCTGATTTTGATTAGCAACACCTATATAAAAGTCAGTTTCTGTATAAAAACTATGTGCTTGTTTATCTTTTAGTATAGGATCCATGTTAACTTTATTCCTTTCGTAAGTTATTACCAATATATACACCTTTTTAATAACCCCTAAAGGGCAAGGCTTATATTTATCTTTAAGACAGATAATATTCAGATTTTAAATATGTAAACTAAATAAAGATCATGCTTGCAAAAATAGCATGATCTTTATCTCGTAG
>CAKNAD010000328.1 GCA_929200515.1 Candidatus Gorgonimonas leptogorgiae
AAGAGTTAGACTACGTGCTTACTCCAGGACGCTATGTTGGTTTAGAAGATGTTGCAGATGATTTTGATTTTAAAGAAAAGTTCACCGAACTTAAAGCCGAGTTTAACGCTCAGTTAGCAGAAGAAACAGAGCTAAATAAGCGTATTTTGACTAATTTAAAGGAGATAGAATTATGAAAACATCTAAAGAGTTACAACACAGTTTTCAACTTTTCCAAGAAAGCTATGATAGTTTTTTTGAAGCCATTCATAGTGTAGCAAAAAATAAAAAATTTTCAGCTCTTGAGTTTGCAGGCGTAATTCATAGAGCTTCTGCATTAACAATATTTGCTGTGGAGTGTATTAATAGATATCTCATAGATAAAGGGATTATTAAACAAACAGAAGAAGAAGTAACAGCAGAAGAAGAAGTAGTTAAAATTGCACATAAACATAAAATAATTACTAATAAAGAAAATTGGTTGTTAGCAATAGAAATGATGCAAATATACTTTTTTAGCCATGACAAACAAATTTTAGCTGAAATAATAGCTTTTATCAATGAAATCTTTCAAGATTTAATCGTTGACTTATATAATTATTTTGCAGATGAATTTAAAGGTAAATTGTGAGTAATTTCATATGGAAACAACGCTTTGAAAATTTTGAAAAAGCTTATTTGTTATTAGATGAAGTAGTAACTAGTTATCAAACAGCTAAATTATCCTCTTTAGAAAAATCTGGTGTAGTTAAACGTTTTGATATATTAATCGAGCAGTCGTGGAAAATACTACAAGATTATATGGCAGATCAAGGATATCCTGAAGGTGGTACTGCCAGACAAGCTATTAGACGGTATCGTTTTCGTCATGAATTTGCTTTGGATTCTGATGCATGGGTAAATGCATTAGAACAGCGTGATTTAATTGAGCAAACTTACGACGAAGATATTTTAAATAAGCTAACTGATTATATTATTAATTGTTTTTATTTTCTTGCTCATGACTTATACCACAACTTTAAGGATAAACTATAAATGCAGTATAGTTTAACTAATGAGCAACTAGTAGCAATTAAAACTATCATTGCTAGTTACTCAGAAATACAAAAAGTAGTATTATTTGGTTCTTATGCTACAGATAGTTATCAAGCAACAGCTGATATTAATTTTGCAATTAGTGGCGATAACTTGTCTGCTGATTTATCTACTAAACTTAAAGCTCAATTAAAACAAAAAACTAATATAGCTGTTGTTGATGTTATTGATTACGAGCAAATAACTTCTAAGAAATTATTACAGCATATAGACGATTGTGGTGTTGTGGTTTATCAGCAGGGAAATAGTGAGTGGGTTGAGTATAAATTAGGTGATGTGATTACTCTACAAAGAGGTTTTGATTTACCTAAAAAAAAGCGTAAAAAAGGAAAATATCCTGTAGTTGTATCAAATGGCATTGATGGTACTAATATCGATTATAAAGTTAAAGCACCTGGAGTTATTACTGGTAGAAGTGGCACTCTAGGAAAAGTTTTATTTGTATCAAGCAATTTTTGGCCATTAAATACAACATTATGGGTTAAAAATTTTTTTGATAACTTTCCTAAATTCATATATTATTTTTTAAAAACTTTAGCACTAGAAAATTATAATTCTGGTTCAGGAGTTCCTACATTAAATAGAAATCATATATGTGACTTGGAAGTAAAAATCCCCCCCTTACCCGAACAACAAGCGATTGCGGAAGTGTTATCCAGCCTAGATGATAAAATTGATTTACTCCATAGGCAAAATAAAACCTTAGAAGATATGGCACAAACCCTGTTCCGCCAGTGGTTTATTGAAGAAGCACAAGATGATTGGGAGGAGGGACAATTATCTGATGAATTTGACTTTACAATGGGGCAATCGCCACCTAGTATATCATATAACGAAGATAAAATAGGCCTACCTTTTTATCAAGGAAATGCAGATTTTGATCGTACATTTCCAAAGGAACGTGTATATACAACACAACCTAAAAGAATAGCCAAAAAACTTGATACTTTAATTAGCGTCCGTGCACCAGTGGGAGAACAAAATTTAGCTATTAAAGAGTGTTGTATTGGTAGAGGTGTTGCGGCTTTTAGGTATAAGAAAAACCAGAAGTTTTATACTTATACATACTTTAAATTAAAATCAATTATCAAAGAAATTAAAAAATTCAATAATGAAGGTACTGTCTTTGGATCAATAAAAAAAAATGATTTTAGCAACTTGAAAGTTATATTGCCTTCAAGTGTAAAAATATTATTTTATGAAAAAAATGTAAAATGTTTTTTTGATAAAATAATTAAAAATAGTATTCAGATACAAACCCTAGAAAACCTACGAGACACCCTCTTACCAAAATTAATTAGTGCAGAGGTTAGGGTTAGGTATTGAAATTATTTGCTTTTGATTTATAAAATACATTACACTGAGAAACTATAAATATTAATTAACAATAAAAAGATATTTAAAATTTTAAGTACCATAAAGAGTGATTTAAATGAAAGCTATATTTAGTGCAATTGAATCTATTTGTTATCTGGTATTAATTGCAACTATTGCTGCTTTATTGTTTTTCTTAATATGGAAAGCAACTTCATATGTAGCTAATTATTTTTTTAAAGACAAATCACATGAAATAAAATGCAGATGGCGAATTGTTTTTTTTATCCAAATTATTTTTTTTCTTGTGTTAATTGATTGTTCTATAGGTTATAAATCTTATTACAAAGATTTATCTAGATGCCAGCCTTTGTTTGTAATTTTTTTTATAAGTAATGTCAGTTTGTTTGTATTATTTTATTGGGTTGTTCTTGGTTATATACACATGGAAGTTCAAAATGCAGGTTTTATGTCATCTAGCATTTGAAA
>CAKNAD010000329.1 GCA_929200515.1 Candidatus Gorgonimonas leptogorgiae
GTGGGGGAATACAGTAATTACTTGATAACAACCTCCCTAGGTTTAATCTATTTATGATGCGCTGAAAATTAAAACAGTCTTTTTACCTCTGTTTCTTCTTCGTCTCTAGGTGGAGGTTGCTGAATAATCTCACTAACTTTTTCCATAAATAAGCTATTTATAAACAAAGAAGACTTTTTTGGGTGCTCCCTTAATACATTTAAATATATATCTTCTAGCATATTTTCAGCTTCCACTAGTTGATTGTCAGAAACAATATTTTTATCTCTTAATTGATTTATTGCCCAAGACAGCATAAGTTCTTTATCTGCTTTTGCTTCATGCGAATGATCGTGACTATCAATAGCACTAGTTACTCTGGATTCGATTATCTCCTTAAAAGATTCACGAAAATTATTTTTATCTGCATTATCTTTAGCATGTGATATGGCAAATTCTGCATCTTTAGTGCTAAAGCCAGCACTAATAAGCGACGCTAAGGCTTCATCAAAATCATTAATAGCTACATGTTGGCTGACATAACCTAAAGCCTTAAATTTTTTCTGGGGAATGTCTCCTACGGCATCAAGGTAGTATTCATCTGGTATACTCTTTAAATTAGTCATTATTTTTCTTAATTCGCTACCGCTATATCCTTGCTTTTGCAAAAACTCTTTTGCCATTCGTTGATGCTCTTTAGTTGCTAGTTTTATTGCAGGATCTGTTACTCTATTTTTAACTGATGTTCTACTGGCTTTAAAGTCAGATAAAGACTTATTTTTTCCAAATAGTATATTTTTTATTTTAGCAAAAAAACTAGATGATTCTGAGGGTTTTTTAATATAACTAGTACTAGCTATGCTAGTATTTGCAATATCGACTCGACTAGCGCGATCATCTTTGTTAGCAGATTCCCCCATTTCTTTCATTTCAAATTCTTCTTGAGCAATAGGTTTTTTATTACGATTTAAAAAATGTTTTAATTTATCCATGATGATGCACTCCATTGCAAAAAAAATATATCTAACATAAATAAGTATAGTATAAATAATAGCAAATAAACGGGTGTTTGATTAATTTTTGATGCTTGTATTAGCAATCCACAGTTTTATATTAGTTATAATTGTAAAAATAATAAAAAATTTAGACGATAGAAACGAAATAGGGAGAGCTCAGCTTATCTTTTCATACCTTTTGCAAGCGGGTTATGCTTTCTAACAATCTCAGCTATTTCTGGGTAACTATGTGAATTACTACTACTAAGAACAATATCTACCTGTTCTTTCGATAATTGTGATAAAAAGTCTATTAAGTTTTCATTATTACTTACATCTTTGCCTACCATATTTTTAAGTGTATCAATTGAGCTGTATAACACTTCTAATCCTTGTTGAGTACTGTCAGTCATCTTAGCTCTAGCTTTAACCAAAGAATTTAACATGTCAGTAGCCGAAAACTCATGTTTTATAATTTTCTTAACTGTTTTACTATTGTTTGGTAGTTTTGTTTTATCAACAGTAAGCGTATCGTAAAAAAAGCGTTTTAATGTTGCACGTTGATTAGCTATTAGATTTTTTGATACTGTAAATGACAATATTTGAATTTGATCACTTAATGGTAGTGATTTTAAAAAGTTAGCAAGGTCATTATATTTTTCCATGCCTGGATCTCTATCATCGAGATCGGGATCGGCAGAATACTCATCAGCAAGGTTAGCAAGATCTCTTTGCATTTGTTTTAATTTATCTGGGCTATCATCAAGATTATAGTTAGTTTCTTTGGGTGTTGACCCTAGATCTGGTGTTTGTTTGCTTGTAACATCTTTGGAAATAAAGCTAGGAGGATCTGCACTATCAAACTCAATGACTTGATTTTTATCTGAAAATTGAACTTGTGTTTTTGTAGATTTATTTGTTTTAATAGGGTCTGTAGATGTAAATATATCTTGTGCATGTCTAAATTTTCTTGCTTTCTTTTTATGTCCTATTTGTTGATGATTTTGTTTACGAAGAGAAGCCTCCGTTGCATAGTCAATTATTTCCATAAAAGATTCACGAAAATCCTTCTTATCTGCCTGATCTCTAGCATGTGAAATAATATATTCTGCATCTTGAGTGCTAAAACCAGCATCCTTAAGCATTGTTAATGCGAGATTATAATCACTAGCTACTTCTTTTTTGCTGGTATAACCTAAAAGCTGAAATTCTTTATGGGGAATATCTTTTACGACATCAGAGTATTGTTCATTTGGTGTACTCTTTAAACGATTCATTATATTTTTTAATTCGTTGCCTTTATATCCTTGATTTTGTAAATATTCTTTTGTAGCTTTTTTATTCTCTTTATATGCCGGTTTTGTTGGGGAATTTACTACCTTACCTTCAACCGATTTTATATTGGCTTTGAAGTCAGATAAAGGCTTTTTTTTTCTAAACAGTACATTTTTTAATCTACTAAAAAAACTAGGTGAATTTGCTACTTTTTTAATCTTACTAGTACCCTTTATACCGACATTATCAGCATCAGCACTCTTAGTGGTGCTATCTTTAGTAGCAACCTCACCTGTTTTGTTGTAAGCCGCACTAGATATTCGTTCAGACCCTCTCATCGCTATAACCCTCCCTATAAAAAATAATAATTCATATAAGTTAAGTATAGTATAATAAATGTGTTTTATTAGTTTCTGATTCTTATAATCACTTGCTGAAAATTTGCATTTCCATAGAGGATATTATCGCTTATATAATATATTAAGAGTTTTTATAGCCCCTTCGGCGACTGTAGAAAAAATTGGGGCTACAACTTTAGAAGCATAATAGCTGTTTTTTGCTGGTTCATCTATAACTACAACTATGGCTAACTGCGGTTTATTAATAG
>CAKNAD010000330.1 GCA_929200515.1 Candidatus Gorgonimonas leptogorgiae
ATAAATGGTAAAAATAACATTCCAGAAAAATAACCTACAGAAATAATACTTATTGACCCTAAACCTCCTGTAATCCAAGTGTTTCTAGATGAAAATATTTGTATTTTGTTTTGCATGTATTTTTTAAATACATCATTTAACTGTTGTTTATTTTGTCTTATTGTACTAAAATCTTTTTTTGGATATACATCTTTAGCTATTTTAATTAACTCTTTATTCCATTCTTCAAATGAAAAAAGTTCTACATATTTATCAAGTATTCCTGAATTTTCTGATAACATAAGTTTACAAAATGCGTCTTTAAAGCTAGTTTCTTTTGGGAGGTTGAGTAATTGCAAAAGATTTTTATAATCTTTTTCTATAAAATTTTCAATTGCTGTTTGACCAAAAATTCCAAGCTTTAATTTGCTTTTTCTAGCAGGATTAGGCATAACTTGTTTAAACATAGCTGTACTAATATTGTTTAAATTTTTTCTACGCTCTTTAAAATTTATCGTAGATAATATAGATGTTGAAAATATAGAAGTTGCTACACAAACACCAGCAGAAATAGACCCCATAATTGGTAAGCTGTATTTAGCCAAACCAGTTATTCTAGACGTTAAACTTATTGTGCTAACTAAAGTTGACGCAGCTACTAGTTTATTAGTTATTTCATTATCTTGTATGATTTTTTCAAAGATTGGTGTTAAGTTAGTTAGATCTGATAATGAAGCATCTTCTATTTTATTATTAATTTCTTGATTCATTAAAGCAACACGCTTTTGAAATTCTGATTTAATATTTGGTAATTCAAAAGATTCATCTATGGCTTGATGTAATCTATAAGCATTAACTCCTGAAAAAAACAAAATTGATGCTATACCAAGCCCTCCAGTTGCTACCGATAGAGAGCTTAAAGTTAATGTTAGATGAGGAAAGATTAAACCTAAAGATAAAAGAGATGCCGATATAGAAGTTGTAGCACTAGCTCCAGGCAAAGATGTAGTTTTAATTATTTTAAAAAGTTGATTTTTTTTATATATTTTCTTTAATTCATCTACAGTAATAGGAGAAAGTAATAACTCTTCTTCAGGTTCGATATTTTCTTTGGTGTTTGTAGATCGAGCTGCTAATATTTCACCTATTTCAATTTTAGATAACTCTTTAGAGATAACTTTACTTTGTTGTCTAATTTGCATTTCATTTTTATAACCATGAAATATAGATATTATTGTAGATAAAGCAATTCTCGCTCCGGTGGTAAACACTCCTATTCCAGTTAAAATACTATCTGTGATTTCGCCATGAACACTGTGATTTGCGATTTCCATATCATGAGTTAAATTAAATGTTTCTCTATCTTCAGGTTTAAAAAATCTTGGATCGTTAGGAGTTATATGATCTAAAGAAATAACACATCCTTTTTTAGAAGAAATAATTTTATCAATATCGTCAGTGCTTAATTTACCAGCAACATCTGGATGTATTTTATAGAAAAATTGATTATCAGTTCTATCTTCCCATATGCTAGAAATTTCTAACTTCTTTTTAAAGGTTTTTGCTTCTTCTTCTAATGCACTCCATAGAGTTCGATCTTCGTATACCTGGTCATATGTAAAAGCATTATGTTTTACTCCATAATCTCGTAATACATATTGTAAACCATATATAGTTTTAGGTGTAAATGTTAAATTTGCATGACCTGCAGATTCATAGTGGGAAGATGCTAGCAATACTTGAATATTATTTTGCGTTAGGTCTCTTATTGTTGGTGTTTTGTAATTATTATCAAGAATTAAATTGTGAATACTGTCAGTATATCTATTACTAAATATAGAAGACATGAGTTGACTGGATTTTTCACTTAGACCATTTTCTTCAATATTTAAGAGAATAACTTCTTCTGGGTTTTGTTTAAGCCAGTCATTAATATCATTTAATACATCTTTAAATCTAGTAATATCAGCATCGTTAACAGTAGGATCAAGGTTGCCATGATGAATAATAAGCTCGCCATTATGATTAAAAATATCAAAATCAAACGCCCTAATAGGTGTTTTATCTAAAATCTCTTTAACAGTCATGGTCTGATTTGAAGAAAATATCATAGTTCCATGACCAGTTAATGCTCCTGCATTATGAGCTGAGAAAAAAATCATATTAGTTATTGGGGTGTCTTTTTGTAAAATGTGACTATATATATCTGAAGGAAGCAGTGGATTATACGACTTATACGTATAAATGCTAGCAGAGGTAGCAGCACCTATATCTAGTAACGCTGCCATGGCTCCTGCACTAGTAAGATATTTCTCTGTTGTATAAGTTTTTTCTTGTAAAATTTTTTGAAAAGTATTAGACATACGCGCTACTTTTCTTCTTCTAATTAATTGACTATTCTTGAAGGTGAAATCGTGCTGATATTCATTTTCTGTATGATAGTTATTCACACGACACATTTTTCTGTATGTTGCTTTATGAGTAAACGTAGGCTTGCATTCATGTTCTATATGATAGTTATTTTCAACACACATTTGGCTGTATTTTTTTGTATCTTTATTTATTAAATGATGTATTCTTTCGTGGTTTGCAGAGATCATATTAAATTCCTTAAATAAATATTTCCATATGTTTTTCTTGTAAGTGTATCAAATAAAGTTTTGTTTTAATATTAGCATTAATTAACAACATGTAGGCACTTAACAAGAAAGGATAAAAAAATTCAAGATATAGTTGATGCAAGAGTAAACGGTATATTTGATTTTATAGGTAAAAGTAATCTGACTATTAATAACTCAAGTTACGCAGTAGAGTAAATTAGTATACAATGAAGCAATGAATATTGAAATGATTAACTACAACGAGGATTACT
>CAKNAD010000331.1 GCA_929200515.1 Candidatus Gorgonimonas leptogorgiae
GCTATTTTCTGTGGTATTGTTTGAGTTAGTATTATTCCATTAGTTATCATAATTAAATGTCACTCCATACTAGGGATATAAACTTTTAACTAACTAAAAATTATTTATTGAAATAATCTATCTTGAAGTCGAAGGGTTATACATAGTTATTAGGAGAAATAATTTGACTACTAATTTTAGCAATAAAATCATTAACACTAAAGATGATTTATTATCGGGATTAACCGTTGCATTAGCTTTAGTTCCTGAAGCTATAGCTTTTGCTTTTATTGCAGGTGTGCAACCATTAGTTGGTTTATATGCTGCTTTTATTGTAGGATTAATAACAGCAACATTTGGAGGCCGTCCAGGGATGATATCCGGAGCTACTGGAGCTTTAGCTGTTGTCATGGTATCCTTAGTAGCTAATCATGGCGTACAATACCTATTTGCTACAGTGATACTCATGGGGATTATACAAATGATATTCGCTGCTTTTAAGTTAGGTAAGTTTATCCGTTTAGTTCCTCACCCTGTAATGCTAGGATTTGTAAATGGTCTAGCAATTGTAATCTTTTTAGCTCAATTAAAACAGTTTGGCCATGCTAATGCCGAAGGCTGGTTGCACGGTTCGTTACTAGAAGGCAGTGTTATAGATGTAGCTTGGTTAGCAGGACCACAGCTTTATTGGCTATTAGCTTTAGTAGCTACAACCATGGCAATTATCTATGTGTTACCTAAGCTAACAAAAATACTACCTTCTTCTTTAGCAGCTATTGTTATAGTAAGTGGGTTAGTTATTATATTTAATATAGATACTAAAACCGTAGGCGATATTGCTAAAATAGGTGGTGAGCTACCAACGTTTTTTGTTCCCGAAGTTGCATTTTCTTTAAAAACACTCTATATAATTTTGCCTTATTCGTTAATTTTAGCAATGATTGGTATTATTGAGTCATTGTTAACCTTAAGAATGATAGATGAAATTACAGAAACGCATGGTAGCTCTAATCGTGAATGTTTTGCCCAAGGAGCTGCTAATATTGTTACTGGTTTTTTTGGTGGCATGGGTGGTTGTGCTATGATCGGTCAAAGCATGATCAACGTTAATTCTGGCGGTAAAACTAGAATTTCTGGTATTGCCGCGGCATTATTTTTACTAACTTTTATTTTATTTGCAGCACCATTAATAGAACAAATACCTATAGCAGCATTAGTTGGAGTAATGTTTTCTGTGGTAATAGGCACTTTTGAATGGAGTAGTTTGCGTATTTTCCATAAAATTCCTAAAGGCGATGCTTTTGTATTAATTCTAGTTTCTTTGGTTACTGTAATAACCGATTTAGCTACTGCTGTAATATTGGGAGTAATAGTATCTGCTTTGATTTTTGCTTGGGAACACGCTAAAAGTATTTTAGTAGTACAACAAGATGATTATAAAGGCTCTACATTATATAAAATTAATGGCCCCTTGTTTTTTGGTTCTACTTCTATATTCTTGGAGCAATTTAAAGTTAGAGAATCTCAAGATGATGTAATTATAGATTTTGCTAACTCTCAAGTTTGTGATCATTCCGGACTAGAAGCTATCGATACTCTAGCAGAACGCTATTTAAATGCAGGTAAAACGTTACATTTAATACATCTAAGTGCTGATTGCCGTAAATTGCTAAAAAAAGCAGGTAATTTAGTTGAGGTTAATGTTATTGAAGATCCTAAATATTTTGTAGCAACTAACGCTTAAAGCTGTGTATTTACAATGTTGTTATTGGCTGTTTTATCAGCTAAAGCAACCACATTTTCTGGTTTAGGATAAGCAAAAATAGAAAATAATCTTCTTTCAATATTAATAGATGCTAAATTTGCAGGGTTATGTAATTCTATATCGCTAACTTTATGAAAAGATGTTATGTTATCGAATATAAAGCCGCCATTTTCTGGATAAGCAAAAGTTTGAATGGTATTTGAATTATATTCAGTGCCATCAGCATAATAGGTTGGAGAGCCGTACTTTTGTTTATATTCTTTACTAATAGTGCTAAAGTTTAAATTTCCACCGGTAAAACCGATATCTTGTGAGTCTTCGGTTGCTGGGGGAGTAAGCAAAGTGGTCATAGTTATAGTACTAGGATCTTGATGCCATGGAAGATTTTTTATTCTTAGTCGTCCATTATTTAAATAATACCTTAATATTATAATGCTCATTTGAATGTCTTCATTTTGCCAGCCCACTGTTTTAGCCATATAATTAATATTATTTTTTGCTAAAGAGTATAGAGCTGAATCTGATTTATTGCATTTTTCTGCTAAGTGACTCCAATCTTCAGTTTCGTTATTGTCATTAAATTTTAGTGTAAAAATATTATATATTGATTTATCAGTCGGATCTATAACTACTCTTTTAATTCTACCATCTTTTCTTTTTGTATTATGTATTGTATCTAGATTATCTATTTCTGTATTAGCTTTAGTTGCTAAGCATGTAGTAAAACAATCCTCTACTTTAATTACTGTTCTACCAGCATGTTTTGTTTTATGAATATTCTCTGTTTGAAATATAGGATATTTTATACTTCTAATTTCTTCTAGGCTTAAATTGTTTTGCATACTATTAAAGAATCCTGTTGTGTATAGACAAGTGGCAGTTGGAAATGCGGGTTTTCAGCAAGTGATTATAAGTTTTTAGCCAAGGCAGTGTTTCGCAGGTTTAGTGTTAACTAAATCAAGAAATACTAACGCAGGGGATAAAAACTTAGAAGCCTTGCTCTCTAGGGGCAATTAAAAAGGTCTATACACGTGGAAGTTGGAAATGCGGGTTTTCAGCAAGTGATTATAAGTTTTTAGTCAAGGCAGTGTTTCGCAGGTTTAGTG
>CAKNAD010000332.1 GCA_929200515.1 Candidatus Gorgonimonas leptogorgiae
TTACTGCAACTAAACAATATATAACTTTTGTAGAACCACATGGTTTAGTTCATGAAGGTATTAATAGCGAAAAAATAAAGTTTTTTCAGACTATTAAAACAATAGAAAAAAAATTAGCAGCAACTAATAAAAAAATTATTCTCAATAGTTTTGTGGTATCGCCTACAGAATACGCTAAGCTCAATTGGGAGCAATCGCAACGACAGTTAGAAAAAGAGTATAATATTTTATTTATGCATTGTGATAAACCTAACTATATAAATAAATTATTTACAGCAATAATGCAATAGGTACTTCAATTTGAGAACCTTCATTAACCTGCATTTTAACATCTCCTAAGTTGTAGTAGTGCCAGTAGCTGCTAGCCATGCTAAAGGCTGGGTAGAACACTGGCAAGAGTTGTTGGTGTATCGGCCTTAAAACTGATTGTGCATTATCGCAATAGTGTTTGTTATTTCACATACAAATATAAAATATTATATAAGAAACAATACTTAGTTGTGGATATTTTTTTATGTATTTAACGTAAAACTACTGTATTTATTTTGATTTTTTTATGGTATAATTTAATCTGTTTTCAAGGATGTACCAGTATACGAAGGGGTTGTAGTATGGGATATCCAGTTCCCAATACCCCAATAGCTAGTGGTTATCAAAGGGATTTATTTGCAAATAATAATAATCAAAATACTAATAATCCAACGTTAGCGGATAAAACAGTTGCTATTAATGAAGACATGCAAATAACTTCCAGATTAGCATCTTGTAATAATAATTATTCTAGCCTTATACAAAGTTATCCTACTTTTACAGATGAAATACTAATAATAAAACAATTAGCCAAGGCACCGCCTTTAAAGGATATTTCAGACAGAATAGCGGTGTCAAATAACAAGTATCAATAAAAACAATAAAAAATACGGTGGTTGTGTTGTATCTTAACCTGTAGAAAATAAAATAATATGGACTATACATGCTATAACTCCTATAAGTTATAGATAGTATTTTATGATAAAGGGAATTTGTTATGATTAAATATAAATTGATTGTATCTTTAGGATTAGAAGGCGATCAGCAAATTAAGCAAGTTGTGCAAAATTTAACTACTTGTAATGCTTTTAATAAAGAAGTTTATTCTGTTGTTCCGCTTAGCTCGCATTCAGCAACAAAAAGTTTAAATATTCAGCAATTAAGAGAACAGCAAAAATTAACTGCTAAAACTATATCAACTGTGGTAAAAAGCAAACTTGCTGAAACAGCAAAAGATACTGATAATGTAGAAATGAAAATTGCTTTTGTTGGTCATTATAATTCTATAGATAAACAAGAATACTTTGGTTCGTTACATGTAGCGCAAACTCCGGTATTACAAAGAGAAATAATTCAAAGCCTACCTACAAAATATTTACAGCAACTTCAGAAGATAGAATTTAAATATTACGTTTGCTTTGCTTTCGGCTCTTTAAAAGAATATTCTACACAAATGCAAGATGACTTTACAGGCATCAATAATTTATATCAGTCATTACAAATTACAGTTAAAGCATCACCAGAAGCAATAGTACCTAACCCTGTCTTCTTTAATGTGCGTAAGGGTTTAAAACCAGAAGTTAATAAACATAAAAGCAAATATGTCAACAAAGTTATACCTAAAGAATATAAAGCTAGCGAAGAATGGCTTAGTAAAGTATCTTGCTTAAACAGAAGAGTAATAGCGAATTCTATACCTCATGACTTTAAGCCCAAGAACTTAAAAACATCTGAAAAGGTAGAGCAGTTAGCTTCTTTATTTACAAATTCAAGTAATTTATGGAGAACGCTAAGGTTTTAATGTTACTTGTCAGGTAAGATTGAAGCTACTACACTTTATAAATATTAGCAATTACTTGAGAGCTTTAAAATCAACAAGGAAGGTGTAAGCAAGCTTAAAGGATACTACAAAGTAATGTCTTTGAAGGCATGTTTTCAAGCACCTGAATAACACTATTACGTAAGCTTTCATTGTTATTAAATTTACTGTACTTTTTACATCGATACGAAAAATCTACTTTATCCATAGCATCTAAAGGTACCAAACCAAGTTTAAACAATTTATTAATATTTTTTTTTATTTTAGGCAAGTTTTTTTCTGTAGCTACCTTAGCAACTGCATAAAACAAACAGTAAAATCTTGGATATTGATCGCTTTTTTGTTTTTGCATTATATCTAATATATTATTTTTATGTAAAAATTTAAGCATTTTTGTGTTGTTAGTTTCTATAACTATTGCCATTAGTTCTATAATGGCTTCTTGATCAGAAATATTAAATTCTTCACTTCCTATAATAGAACTAACTTGTTCTTGATCATTTTCACGTAATGCTACTATTAATTTTTCTAATAAAGGCTTAGTCCGTGTTATTTGTCTACTATTAAGGCTTGTATCTGCTACTTCCCTATTATCTTCAAGTATGCTTATTAAAGACTCGGCAGGTTTTACAGTTGAGATGTTTTCAGAAGCTGATGGTTCATTTCTTTGCGCTAAATCCATAAAACGACCATATGAAACTTGTTTTGCTGTGTTGTTACTAATACTATCCATAATATAAATCCTTACATATTATTTAATAAATAGTTGCTGTTATTCAAATATAGCAACCTTGGCACTGATTGCGCATTATCGCAATAGTGTTTGTTATTTTACAGGTGACATGCTCCCCTCCCTAAAGGAAGGGGGCTTCCTAATTCACAGCGAATTGCTTAACCACAAGGATTAAGTCTTATTTACGCTCCAAAGGCTATGATCGCTTGCCCAGCGACTTTTATGTTGATAGAAGCATTTAAGTCTCTATCAAATAAAGTATTACAAG
>CAKNAD010000333.1 GCA_929200515.1 Candidatus Gorgonimonas leptogorgiae
AAAATTAGGCTTTTAATTTAAATAAAACAACTTGCTTGAAAAGGTAAATATTTACAGCGAAGATGGTTTTTTTGTGGCATTACATCATCACATAATGTGGCAGATGATAACAGATAAAAAATATAAAAGAAAGAAAAAAGATACAAAAAATGCTACAAGATGCTATGGTATACCTCTTGAAAGTTTTTGTGATGTACAGCTAATTAAATTTCAAGATATTACATTTTAGATCTTTGCTGAGTAATTCTGTTTTTTATCTGCAATAATATTGTATTTAAGTTTTTGGAACCTCGCCATATTTGTTGTCGTTGGGATCAATTGTAAAAATCAAAAAATATACCAAAATTAAAGACACAAAAGGTATTAGACCCAATATTGTCCACCAACCATTTATATTACCATCATGTAACCGTCTTGTGGTTAACCCTAGTAGTGGCAGAAAACAAACACATGACAGAACTATATTTGTAACCGAGAACTCAAATAGCTGATCGAGAGAAGGAACTGGAATTTGTATTTTCCAAGGAAAAACTATAGTAGAAAATACATATAATATAAGAAAAAATAGATGTGCATACAAGTATTCGCTTCGAGAAGCCCTACCTGTTAGCACACAATATTTATTGAAGAATACAGTTTTAAGCACTTGGATTATATTCATTATTAATATTTCCTTATTGTTTTAATTTGACTTTCACTCGTTAATTAATCGACCATGAAAATAAGTAAAATACTATAAATACAAAGTATAAGAAAATATTTTTTGGTATTAATTTGCAAACTTCTAACTAAAAAAGTATTAAATATGCCATCAGCAGACATAATAGAAAGCAGCAAAATTTAAAACCTAGTTGATTATAATTTAATTTCGATTTTAGATTCAAAACATCAACTTGTTATGTTATTCAATAAGATTAACTAAATCGGTAGATATAATTTTGCTATCTTGTCTATTGGCGAAGTGATTAAACCTTTAAACCAATTTAGAAAACTTGAAAACAAACTAGCTAGTGAACAATGAATACTAGCAATAAGAAAAAAACTTTCTAATATTTGGACGAACTAAAAAACTAAAATACCCAGTTAGCCTGTTGAGATATAGGGCTACTTAGAACACTAGCACAGGAAGCACTTGTTTAATCAAGAAGCCCCGTATTTTAGGTCGGGGAGCATATCACAAATTAGAGACAATATTATATAAGCTATGCATATATTTATGGCTTTTTTCGAATTCAAGTTCAGCACTATGTCGTATTTTAGGATCAGCTTCATATGCTTGTATGTAATCAAAGGTACTTTGAGAAATAATGCTATAATCAAAATAAAGTGTTTCTATTATGTTTAGATTACTTCCTTCTATAGTTATTCCAATATTTTTTTGTAACAGCGCTTGCAACAAAGTTTTTATGCTTTCTTTAGTTTCTGGATTAAAATTCGCGTGATGTAGTTGTGTATAAAGATCTATAAATGATTTAATTGGTGTTAGTTCAAAATAATCGTTCAATAATTCAACTAGCTTATTTTTTTCTATTATAGCTCCTTTCGCTAGTAAGCCATTGATAAAAGCTATATTGGTAGTATTTGTAATATCATTCAATAAAAGATAATTTAAGGAATATGCTGTAAAAAAATTATACTCTAGATAAAAAAATCGTACTATTTCTGTTTGATCTTGATTAAGAGCATGAGATAACATGGCAGTTAATACTGTATTATATAATTCATGGTCAGTTAATAAATTTAAAACATTCTTTATTTTATCTGTATCTGTGGAGTTTAGCAGTTTTGTCAAACTAGATTCTGTAACTTTAGCTCCTTCTTTTATTAAATTATTAAATGATTTGATATTAAATTCATTAGAAAATAGCTTTTCTAATAAGTAATTGAGTGTTTTTAAAGTAGCGTAACCATTAAAATAAATTTTTTCAATAATATCTAGTATATCTTTATCTAGAGCATAATTTAATATAGTATATAATATATCGCATTTATATAGTGTTTTTAGGTGTTTTCTTATTAAATTATTGTCTTCTAATTGTAATAATGATTCAATATAGTCAATGCTTAAACTAGCTCCTTTAGATACTAACTGTTTTATTAAGGATGTATCTTGTTCGCCACTTAATTGCTTTTGTAATAAAATATTTAAGGTGGTTTTATTATAAAAATCGTAATCAATAGCTAATTGTTGAACAGTTGAAATTTTGTTTTGTGTTAAATAATGATATAACATATCGGTTAGTAAATTTGGATACTCAGCATTATGTCTTAATAACTCAATTGTTTTTTTTACTACGCTTTTATCATTACTAAGCATTGTAGTTTCTAAAACAGTTTGTGCTGATTGAATGGCCTCAATACACTTTTTTGATTGACTTATTGCTACAGGTTGGTTAAAAGTGTTTATATAATCATTATTAGTTGTACCTAGTATATTATAAGATGTTGATAATGGCTTATTATCGATAGCATAATCTTTTTCTGCTATTAGATATTCAGTATCAATGTCTATAGCTTTACAACTAGTATTTAAGCTATTTTCTTGGTAGGTATTTGTATTTTTAATATCAGTTTCTAATCCTGAGATATATGTAATAAACATTATATTATTCCTTGCTTTTAAATAGATTTCTTTTTAGACTTTATCTAATTCAGTAAAGTTCTTTTTTTTATCAAGAAGCCCCCGTCCTTTAGGTCGGGGAGCATGTCACGTAATATAGTAACCATGCAGTATGTAACTTAAATTAGTAAAATAATTATTTAAGAATTAACTTAAAACGGCTTACTTCATCGTTAAAACACTTTGAAATGCACTTGCATTCTGGCAGTAT
>CAKNAD010000334.1 GCA_929200515.1 Candidatus Gorgonimonas leptogorgiae
ATGTTTTTCTACTTAGCAAGTTATATTTAAAAGATTCCAAACAGGTTCTTAGTATATGATTCAAATTTAATACACTTTAATTAATGAAAATTGTTTGTTATTTTAAGCTATAATTATACCGTAGGATTGATAAACTGTAGAATTATGAACCTACTTGAAGGTACTAGCACAGGAAAATAATTAAAAAAATTTAATTTTTTAAAGTGTGGAATTAAGATTAGCAAAAATATTTAAATTTATTATAAATGGAGTTTTTATCTATGAATCACATAAATAGAAACAATCTAGTATCAAAGGATGACCCTGTCATTACCCCAGATAATGAAACACAGGATCAAAGCACAGCTAGTGGTATAAGTCGTTCCAGAACAGTTTCTGTATCTGAGGCTAAAAACAGATGTATGACTGACAATTCAGAGTATCCAACAAAAGATATAGCCGAGAGAGACATAAAACCTACAGTTGAAAATTATTTAGACTCACACTTAAAGTCTGACGACGCTTTTTTGAGAATTGACATTTTTGACTGCATGGAAAAATTACAAAATGATGCTATTTCTGATTTAGATTTTTTTAATGAGTTTTTAACTTTATCAAATTTATTATTTGATGAACCAGAATTTAGATCACAGTTAATAGAAGAATCAAATGATGATGGTACTTATACATTCTCTATAGCTGGTTTTTGTTCAAAGACTATTAAAGATAAGGATATAGTGAAACTATTATCTAGTAATGCAAATGAAGCTACGCAACTAACTTTAGATGTTATAAAAAGTCAACTAGATAATAAGGGTAATGAATCTAGTTTAAATATCATGACCTGTTTAAATTTTTTCAATTTTCGTTTTCAAACCGAAAAATTCACAACTAATAATAGTCCAGAGGATATATATTTTGATGCTTTTTTCAATAAAGGAGGTGGGTTATTCATTTTAGCTTCTAATTTTTTAAATTCAGAACTTACATATTATTTAGAAGATAATTATTTACCTATAAATATAAATGCTACTAGAGATGAATTACCTGAATTTCTACAACAATACTCAGTTGCTATTATTGCTGAGGATTCAAAGTATTTAGCAAATGTAAATATAGGAGACAAAGTATTACATCCTCAGTATGAGTTATTAGAAACAATACCCATTAATATAGCTAGAGAGATTCTACTAGAAAGGTTAGGTATAAACAATTCTTCTATAAATGCTACTTCTTACTGTGAAGTTACAAATATAGGGTTATTATATTACATACTAACTATTGATCCCGACAAAATCTCGTCAGATATACCAGCTTGGAGTTCTACAGCCTTAAAAAAATTTATAACAAGCTATCTTGAAGAATATGAGAGTAATACAAATGAGATCATATCTAACCCAAATCCTCTACTCCTAGATAGATACAAGGAACCAATGGAACAATTATTTGTTTTAAGTAAATTATTTAATAATGTATCTTTTGAAACTTATAATTTCATCAATGACGATGACAATGATTTTATACAAAAATTTGAAGAATTATCCCAAAAGGCTATGTTAACATCTAATAACGAAGTTGTTAATATATTTGTTGAAGTATTATTTCCAGCATTTTATTCTCAACTTAATACCGTCTTAAATTATGATAAAGCAAGTGAAAGTTTAATAAATTATTTTGATAAACTAAGCGAAGTAGATAAACAAGTACTTTTTACTGATAAAATGAATCAAGCATTTAATTTATTAATGTTTTATGCTGTTTCTCACAAAGAAGATAAGCCAGAATTATATACTAAAGCTATGGGTTTATATAAAAGTTACCTACAATCAGAACCAATTAAATTACTTCTTAAAAATGAAGATTTTGCAGGGTTATATGGTGATCTAGAAGGTAGTCCTGATTGGCAGGTAGCTGATATGCATAACTATATTTTTATTAAAAATGATATGATTTTATTACGTACACATAATGAACTACAAAATGCAATCGATGTACCAGAAACAGTAAATTGGGAGCAAGCATTGTTATTTAATAAATCGGGGGAAGGATTTGCTCTTAATCAGTATAGTATTCAAGATTTGTATACCGAAAAATTCCCTCTATTTAAAGATTCATATTCATCAGCTTCGCTACTATCAGCAGAATTATCAAAATTTATATTTGATGTTATTGGTGGCGACTATAAAACAATATTTGCGAATGCTATGAAAGAAAATAGTGTTAAAACTAAACTTGTTTCTGCAGAAGATCAAGAAAAATTATCTATACACTTTAGTAAATATATTAATGCAGAAACTATTGAAGATGTTTTGTCAAAAAATATTGAAATAACCTCTGAGCATTTAGAAAAAATAAAGGAAGTTTTTAATTTAAAATCTAGTTCAGATACAGATGTTGCTTGGGCTCTACTATTTTTATCTTTTGTTTTCATAAAAGCCTCATCATCTGCGATATTTGGTACAGAGGACGATTCTCCTATTGCATTGCGTATGTATGCTAGTTCATTAATGTATACTGCTTACAATTTAGATAAAAACTGCTTAGCACCTCATTTTAAAGATTGGAATCAAAGGCTAAAAGGGAAAAATCAAGCTTTTAGTTGTACATCTGTATTGAGTAATATTATGTCAAAGTATTTAAACACAGCAGACAAAGAAAAAATATCTGAATTGATAATTCCTAAAGCGTGGGGTAAAAGCTTAGAAGCCTTGCCCGCTGGGGGCTATTAAAAAAAGCTACTTCATCGTTAAAACACTTTGAAATGCACTTGCATTCCTGCGGAGGGTGTTCCAAATTCCGTGTCACGAGTAAGTTTAGATATTTAAATAATCATC
>CAKNAD010000335.1 GCA_929200515.1 Candidatus Gorgonimonas leptogorgiae
AGTTTTGATAATTACTACATTTGTAAAAAATATAGTATTGCTAATTAATAATTTTCATGAGCATTTAAATAGTCGTTTAATTATCATTAGCATCTATAATAGGCTGATATAAATTAAGCTTAACCCTATTGGTTTCTACCGATTGAGTTTTTATTAGTAGTTTAAATCCTTTAGCAGATATACCAAACAAATTTTCTGCTAAATTAGCCATAATATCAGCTTTCTCAAGATCATTTGTTTGTATAGCTTTTAAATAGCTATCTTTAACTAATAAATACATATCTTTAGTTGTTACATGATTGTCATGCTTACGATTTAGTTTATCCTCTTGATAGCGCTTTTTTATATAATGTATTCTTATGCTAGAATTAGCTACAAATCTTGTAGCTGCCTTTGCAGGATATAAAATAGCAGGAGTCATTAATGTCGCTAAAGAGATACCAGTATAGGCAATATTAACACGTCTTAAATGTATAGCCCTATTACGTTTTATATCTAAGTGAGATATCTTAGTATTGTTAAGTGAGCTAATTTTTGATTCAAAAAAGCTTTTTTCATCTTCAGTTAAAGAGCTAGTTGCTATAAATTGTTTGGTATTATCAACTCTTTCTTGCATTGCTATTAGCTTATCATCAATGTAAGCAATCGTCAGCACTCGCATCATAATACTGACTATATCATTGCCTGGAATAGCTGGAATACAAGTTACTATAGATTTCAACATATAGTTATTACGTTCAATTTTATGAAAAGCTAATTTAGGTGCATAATAATTTTCTAGTTCATTCTCTAGTTTTATAAAAGTTTCTATATTATTATTAACTATTTTTTCTAGTTCTGAGTAAGGTATAACTTTATTTATTTTGGATAAAAATGAATAAAACACAGATGTGTCAATTTTTAATAGCTGATTAAATGCTTTGGCATTAGAACGCAACATAGTAGAACCCAATATTTTATCGGTATTAAATTCAATTTTCATACCATAAAATTTTAGAACCTTATTTGCAGATTCAAGATTATCTTTATTAGTTAAATCAAAACTATCTTGGTCTTCTAACTTAGAAAGTAACTTCAATAATCTATTCTTTGGTAAGGTGCTATCTTCTACATCAGAACTTTCATATAAGGCTAATAAATTTTTGGTTAATAATTGCAACTTATTAAAATCTAACGGCATTTTATCAAACAATAATATTTGTGAAATCCGCTGGGTATTATAAGCAAGGTTTGATGATGCTTGATGATCTATAGCTTCACTATGTAAAGACAATATCTTTTTTAATAAATGTAGATCCTTAGGAGATGTTTTATCATTATGTTTATGCTTTGTTGCTTGATCTATTATTCTTGAATATAATGTAATAAAATTTTCTTTTTTTACGTTGTCATTGTGTTTTCTACCTCCAAGTAAAACATTAGTAGCACAGCCAAGTATAGCAGGAGTAGCAGTAGCAAGAAGCGTATTCAGATCAGGGAATTTACTAAAAAACGACATATTATTTGCTAAGTTATTTTCTACATCAAAATCTAGAAGTTTTTCTTCAGTTGTAGTGTCATGTACGTTTAGATCAGGTTCAGTACTAGGTAAATTTTTTGCTTCGTTATTATCTAAAGGCTTTTCTGCAGCTAATATACTCCAGTCAAACGCACCTTCAAATTTACTGTATATGTAGTCTCTTACACTTTCAGGTACTTCATAATCTGAATCAGTTTTATAACCTACATCTGCGGCGGAAAGATTACGTTTTAGAGCAGAAGAGTAAGCCCCTATAAGTTTATATTTCCAGTCTATACTTATATTTAAATCTTCTACCGTTAAATTCCTGTTCAACCTAGTTGAGTATCTTCCTATTAAGTGTCTTGCATGTTCCATAGTTAGGTTAAAATCTTCAATAGAAATATCGTCATAATCAGCTCTACTCATAAATCCTGCATCGATAAGATCTAGATACTGTACAGCTTCTGCATACGACTTATAATATTCCTCATTATAATCATCTGGTAATGATATTTCACCGTTGAAGTGAACATATTTGTCATGTATTCTAAATATATCTTTCTCTGAAATACTATCTCTAACAGTAGTATCAGAATAAAGCAGATTTACCCAATCCATTTTACTTCCAATGTATCGAACTATCTGATCGTTCTTGTTTAGAGGAAATACTGTGAAATCAATACCACTAAGTTGTATTGGTTTATGCCAAACATCGCGTTCAAACTCCTTTAGAGTTATTAATGGAGGTCGAAACCTTAACCTCATAGTATTGTTATCAACTATATAGTATTCCCAGCCATTATCTGTTGGTGTACCATAACAAAACATTAAATGACCAGGTGGAGATAGATTATAAAATTTTGCAGTTTCTGGTAGCATCTTTTCAGTTCGAGCTAAGCCGGCATAGAATCGGAATAAAATAGCATGATCGTCGCAATCCATACTTTTGTATCTATCTGCTATCATTTCACTGACATTTGAGTAATACTCCATTACTCCTTCAGTATTTTGATCTAAACCATATGTAGCAAAATGGTTTACTCTAGCTTGCATTGTAGAAAAAACTGCAGCTTGTTTTTGTTTTGGATCTAAATCTTTAAATGGCTTTATCATTTCTAAAAATATAGCTGTTTCTTCCCCCACCGTTTTGCCAAGAGGAGGCTGAGATAAAACAGGTTTTGCAACATATTCTACAATAGGGACTTCAGGTATTTCAGGTGGTTCAATTGGTGGTGGTTCAACTGGTGATAGCTCAACTGGTTGTGGTTCAACTGGTTGTGGTTCAACTGGTTGTGGTTCAACTGGTT
>CAKNAD010000336.1 GCA_929200515.1 Candidatus Gorgonimonas leptogorgiae
ATTAAATCACACTACGAGCAAATATTTTAGCTAATAATAAATTTTACCTGTATTTAAGTCAATATTAGCAGTTATTACTTGATTAAGTACTGCAGGATGTGAAGTTGACGCTGGAGTATCTAGTTGTTGTGCTTTTAGATATTGATTTGGTGTTTCTATAGCTGGTGTTATTGTTGTTTCTGGAACTGACGATGCCACTTCTTTAGATATATCTTGTTGATTTTGAGTTATTTCGGTATCTTCTATTGTCTCTGTTGTTATTTCTGAGGTAGATGATAACACAACCTCAGATATATCTTGTTGTTCTTCAGTTGTTCCAGTATTTTCTATTGTCTCTGTTGTTATTTCTGAAGTAGATGATAACACAACCTCGGATATATCTTGTTGTTCTTTAGTTGTTTCAGTATTTTCTATTGTCTCTGTTGTTATTTCTGACTCTGATGATGGCATTACCTCGGATATATCTTGTTGCCCCTGAATTATTATGTCGCTTGTTTCGATTTTTTCTGTTTGCTCTGTTGTTATTTCAGATTCTGATGCTGGTGTTGTTTTAATTTGCTGTTTAGCACGATAACTTTGTACTCTATCTTTTATACAGTTGTAAGTTTGATATAAATAACTAGCTAAATCAGATGCGACTAATTTACTTATTAAATAATATCTACTATAACAAGTACTATTACCCTTAAATAAACAAGGTAGTTGCTGCTGATTATAATCTATATTAACAAGATAATCAGTGGTGTTAATTAGCTGCAATGAAGCTGCAAAAAATTTTTGACTAGGTAAATCTAGCATGCCATATTCGAGCTGAGAAATTAAATATTTTATCGTATCATCATTAGCTAAAAATTGCTTTATAGATACATTGTAACAATCAATTTTAACTTTAATAGCACTATTATTGCTAGATGTATAACTTTTCTGACTAATAGCTTTAGGTGTTTCTGCGGTAGTAAATATAAAGTTCTTATCTTCTGTAGATTTCAATAACTGAATGCACACTGGTGTATTGTAAAATAAATTTAATCGATTATATGGTACTATAACTAAAGCACTGTCTTCATCTGTCAGATATAATTCCAACTTACAAAATAACTTAACATAGCGGTATAATCTTTGTATGGGGTTTAGATTAGAATCTGGCAATTTAATATTATCTTGTGTGCTTAAAATTAAATGCTGATCACAATATTCTAATTTAAATAGTTTTTCAAATTCTGTTGTAGATGCTAGTGTATGGTTTACTAATAAAGTAACTAAAACAAGATAACTAAAAATTATTAACTTCATAAATTAAATCCAGATACTGTTTGTAAAAAACTAAATATTTTATAGCTATTAAAATTTATCTTATATTGATTATTATTTCAACCACTATTGTTTTAATAAAAAAAAATTGTGGTAAAAT
This sequence comes from Candidatus Gorgonimonas leptogorgiae, assembly GCA_929200515.1. Lineage (GTDB taxonomy): Bacteria > Pseudomonadota > Gammaproteobacteria > Pseudomonadales > Endozoicomonadaceae > CAKMZJ01. The sequence continues at coordinate 1,412 of CAKNAD010000336.1, forward strand.
ATCCATTAATTTGTACTTTTTATAACGTATGTAATAGTTTTGTTTTTTATCAGCAAGCATATGAAATTTACGCTTATTAAATAATCAATATTAATTTATTTCAAATAGCACATTTAGGCTAAAATTATTCTATACTAATATTATTAAATGACTATTTTGATAGTATCTTTTTATAGAACTTATTTGATTTGAAAATCAGAAAAATTGGTACTAATAATAGAATTATTAGTCGTGAAGTACATTAATTTATAAGATAAGGATCTTTTATAATGGATAGAACGTCTCATAGTCGCACAGGAATGACTAATGTTAGTGCTAATGCACAACTATATTATGTGGATAAACCTGAGATGTTAAAATCTAGGATTACTAGAAGTGAACGATTTATTAACTTTTTATCTCGAATTGTTCGAAGTATCACCTCTAGAAAGATTAGTGTATTCACACAAAATATAGAGCGTATGAATAATAAAACATACTTTCGATTAGATTTTAATAAACATATACAGGTATTTAGGGATACTAAAAACACAGAAGACAATCATGTTTCTAAGATAGGCGGTGAATCTGGACTAAATAAAGACAGTATAGAGAAGCTAGCGAAACAGACTTTTTATACAGAACTAGAAAAAACAACAGCTATAGATAATGACCCTATAATAATAAAAATACCCCCATATAGCACAAATCCATCAGAAGGAAACCAAACTTATGATCAATATATTAATAATTATATACATACTATTGACATTTGCTTACGTATAGCTAAAAAAGATCAACAAATAAAACATGATAGAAAACTAAAAATTATATTTAGCTCTCAAGAACAAGGTATTATTCAAGAAGAGAATTTAGCTTTAAAAAAAATAAATGATAATATATTTAAATATCTGGACCAATATATTGAATATAATAATCAAAAGATTTTACGCTTAATTGAATCAAAATCTGAAGCTGATAAAACAATAGCACCAATAACCAAAAACTTAAACGACAGTACAGAAATACAAATACCAAAACTAGATATTGAAAATAAACTAAATAAAACAGATAAAAACATAGCTGAAGGCGAACAAAAAACTAAACCTGAATCGAATAGCACTATTATAAATGAAACTGCACCTAACAGTATAGGTTCTGAACAGCATAATTTAGAAGCACAATCTGAAGCTAATAAAAAAATAGCATCAATAACCAAAAACTTAGATAACTGTGAAGACATAGAAACACGAAGACAAATTATTGAAAGCGAACGAAATAAAATAACAGATCAAAACATAGTAGCAGAAAAACAAAAAATTGAAGCTGAACTTAAACAAAATAACTATATTGATTTTGGAATTATAAAAATATGTATTGGATCAATAGAAAATACTGATAAACTAG
>CAKNAD010000337.1 GCA_929200515.1 Candidatus Gorgonimonas leptogorgiae
GTTTGAAAAAATATAGATATACATTCTACCTGAAGGTATATACACCTGTATAAATTAAATACTATATATAAAGCATTTAGCTAAGTTAATTAAATTTTACTTAATGATAATTTTTATGATATATTACCCTTAATATCTATCTATACTAGATATTCTATAAAAGGTTTTAAGTTTTTATTAAAAAGGATGTTTAATAATGCCGTTTCCCTATACTATAGCTTCTCAAGCTATTCCAAGCGTAAATACTACTAATCAGCTAACGTTAGATAAGAATACTCCTGATGTACAAGCACAGAGTACTATCAGTGGTGGCAGAACAGTAAATACAATTGCTGTGGAGAATAAAATTTCATTTTCATGTTACTATTGTAATGCGATATTTCCAATCAAGTCCTATGCAACACACCATATCGCAATGAGCCATAGAAAACAAGTTGATGAAGTAATGATGCATAATAAAAGACTAATTGATAGCTTTATAACAGATATGCAATCTAAAATTAGCGACCCAGTAGCACTAAAGTTGTATATAAGACTGCTTAATAAAATTAAAAGTATTTCATTTACTCGTATATGTAGAATATTTAATGATCACATTCCTGTAGATAAACCTAGGGGGTTAGGCGTATTTCTAAACAAGTTAACACTTTTTATCGATGCAATGCCTAAAACAGAGTATTATACGGACAATAAAAAGTATAAACTTGATAGTCTTCTTTCTTATTGTTTTATACAGAGGCATGATAGTAGTTTAAAGATAGAAAATATTCAGAGTTTTATGCGACTAACAGATGAACAAATAATAAAAGATGCTCAGGATAAAGAGCTGTTTATTTCTATATTTCGAGGCGATTATCCAAACATATTTAGCCAAAATACTATCGATCAGATGCTAAATGATAACTTACCCACTACTCGCTACGCTGAAATTGAAAGTATATATCCACAATTTTCAGATGAGTTTAAAAGAGTTTGTAAAAATAAAAAACTTTTTATCCATTATACTTTTGTAAATATTATAAAGAAGCTTTTATCGAATCAAGATTTACCTGCAAAAAATATTTTACACAGGATTTTATATTTTTTAGATTGTATTGATGATAACAGCCCGTATATAGATACTTCGATCATTTATAAGCTATTCGGTTTTTCTAGTTCAATTTCTAGGTATAAATTAATAGCTATATTAGAACTTAGTCCCCAAATTCTAGAGCAAATTGCTAAAAACCCACAATTAATTCAGCATGCACAACAATGTAAAGATGGAGTGTTTTCTCTTACAAGACAGCAGCTTGAAGATAAAAATATAATTATAAAAGTACAAACTGATCATAATGCTAATGTAGATCAGTGCCTACCAGAAAGTGTTATAGCTGAAAGTCTAGAGTTTGTTGTAGAAGAGCAACCAGTTTGTAATATAGAAAAACTTGGTGCTGCAGTTGAAATTGTAAAATCACAAACTGCTAATAATATTAATGCAGCTAAACCACCCCAAAAAAGTGTTGTTATAGTTGTAAATCCAGTATCAGTTGTAACCGGTCAACAAATTCGTAATATTGAAAATTTAGAAGATTCAATTGAAAGTGAGCTATCACATAACCTTACTATAACAACACAAATTGAAAAAGTTATTAATAATTGCCATCAAGATAAAGCAAATATATTAGATGATCTTAATGCAACTATATGTTCTACCTGTATTCAAAAAAATATTTCTATGAAAGACGGATTATTAGATATATTTAGAACTTTGTCTAAAAAATATATAAGTTGTAAAGATGCAGAAAGTATATCGAACCAATTAAGAGCAGTAGTTAAAAATTTACCTGATAATATCAAAATTGAAAATACCTCTTTTTTAAATAATATATGTAATAATGAAACTGGTTATATAAATGGCTTATTAGCATTAAAAGAACTTTCTGTAGATGAAATTACAGAAACTATAAAAAAGAAGGTAGATGGATTAGAGCCTTCTGTAGAAAAAGATGATCTAATTAGCAGTAAGGATATAGAGTCATCTAATACTACAGAACTAACTAGCGATACACCTACGAATAAAAAGAGAAATCTAGATGATTACGATACCTCTTTAAATAATAAAAGATTTAAAACAGGTGAATAAGACATAATAGTGTTTTTGTAAATTTAAGCCTAGTATTTTAAGCTATAATAATAGGTAGTTATATTTTTAGTAGGGAGTTTTAAGTGCATGACTTGAATTAGACACTTTTACGTTTTTGTAAATATAAGGAATTTATCGTGAAATTTCATAATATAAGTGTATTATTTAAAGCAGTTAACGAAGGTAAAGTAAAAACAACAGATTGTATTAGTTTTAATGCACAAAATCAAACTTTTAATAGTCAAGGAAGAGCAGTTAGAATAGTTCATGATATAGGATGCTTTCTAGCTAAAGGGATACTTAAATTTATAACAATTAAAAAGCTTAATAATTATGTAGCAAGACACTTAGATTCTGCTCCTGTATTTTGGTATAACACTGGATTAAATGCATTTCAAAATTTAAACGGCAAAGTAACTGGAGGGACTCTCAAACAAATATTAAAGAATGTCAATAATCAAAAGTTGTTGACAGACTATACAAATCAAGCATCTTTAACACCAGAAACAACAAAATTTCTATCAGAACATGCACCAGCTAAAACAACATCTGATAAAAATGTTAAAGCTTTATCCTCGGACAATGTGCAATCAAACACTAGTATACAAAGTGAACTACCCCGCCTTAAAAGGCGGAGCTTCTAGCTTCGTAGGCTATTGCTAC
>CAKNAD010000338.1 GCA_929200515.1 Candidatus Gorgonimonas leptogorgiae
TGTCGACTAAATCAAGAAATACTAACGCAGGATAAAAGCTTAGAAGCCTTGCTCTGCAACCTAGAATTTCTATCTCCATATGATATTATGTTAAATGGAAGCTCTAAACTAGTCGCTTAATTTTATGCGCTTATAGGTTTAATCTACCTTTAGCTTCCGCACCGTAAACCATCGCCTTTTAAGGCGGTGATATAAGGTGCTTAAGGCTTTGTTATTAAAGCTGTATATTTTGGAAACAATTGTTAATGTTTCTTTTCTATAGTTCTGTATATTATACAAATAATCATTGCTAGATACATGACTATTATTGACGAAAGCTAAGCGATAATATTCAACAATGTATCTAACAATATGCTCTTTGAATGACGGACGGGACAGCCGTTACTGCTAGTTGAGGCTTCTGTATAAGTCTATCTTTATTGATAGCAATAGCCAATGAAGCTAGAAGCTCCGCCTTTTAAGGCGTGGTAGTTCACCAGTTAATGATATAGCTGAATAAAAAATAATATTTACCTAGCAAAGTAAAAACACAGCTATACACCTGGCAGATAGAAATGCTATGTGTATGGACTATGTTACTTAAAAATAAAATAAAATAAACGAGGATTTAATTATAATTAACTCTACAGACACAACCCGTTTTTTAGTAAAAACTGATAATAATGATCTACCTAGATTATCTAAATTTATATTAGAAAATAAAGAAGCTATAGCAGATATGACAGGAGTACTTACTGGTTTTTTTGCTTGCTATTCAGTACATAAAGATTTTCATTTTCCTGCTTATTTAACTGTAGCAGTATTAACTTCTTGTCTTGTAGATACTGCTATTGATTATGGCAGTGAAAAGCTATACGATAGAAAAATAATGTTACCAATTGAGGCTGAGTTACATAATATCAACACAAAGATCTTGCTTCTAAGTCGAGCCATTGCGTAGCTTTGGCTCAAAAATTGTATCGCTTTAGTGGTGTTCACTCACCACCTAAAACACAAGTATTGACTGATTAATAACAATTGCATTAAAGCCTGAGATGTTAAAGATAAACTATCAAGTGTATATCTTCCACCTGTATATTGCCTACTAGTGAGAATATCTAGTCATACAGAAAAATAATCTATCTTCATGAGGGTGAGCTATGTCGATTGCTGTTTTAGAAATATCAGGTAATTTTGCAAAGTATTCCCTGTCTCCTTCATGGATAGCAGCACTAAAAATTGCATCTGTAACCGTTTGTTGTCCTTTAAATTTTTCCTTCATAAAGCGATCCATGTGTTCTACGTAATGATGTAAACCTCCCGGTATTTCGTAAGAGCTAGGTTCAGGTTTCAGTGTAAACATATATTGATTTTCGGTTTGATCTGTTGGTTTAGGCGTGTCGACAGCTAGAGTGCTAGCTTGAAAGCATATAATACTCGCTATAAGAGGTAATGTAGTCAGAAGTTTCATAAGCATTTAACCTTATTATTATGATTTTATGATTTTATGATTTTATGATTTTATGATTTTATGATTTTAATTGAGCTACAAAAAGAGTAAATATCTTATTATAGTTTCAATAATATACAGGGCAAACAAGTACAAGTTATTAGTAATTATTGACATTGTTTGTTGTTTACCCTGCACTTAAAGTAGTGGGTATTACGTCACTACTAATATAATAAATTATTTATTATATTAATTTACTTCAAAAGCAAAAATATATTATACTTTTTTTAAGCTAGATGAGCAAATTTTTGAGGAGCTAATGGCAATATATGCAATAGGAGACATTCAGGGTTGCTACGATCAATTATGTCGATTATTAGATAAACTAGCATTCGATCCAAGCAAAGATTGTATTTGGGCTTTAGGAGATTTAGTCAATCGTGGTAAATCTTCTCTTGCTGTATTACGTCTTTTAAAACGGTTAGGTTCTAGTTTTAAAACGGTGTTAGGGAATCATGATCTCCATTTAATTGGAGTATATTCTGGCTTGCGTGCTATGCAATCTGGCGATACCTTAGATGAAATAATAAACGCTACTGATGCAGACGAACTAATTAATTGGTTAAGATATCAGTCATTATTTATACACGATGCTAAACGTAACTTATCTTTAGTGCATGCAGGAATTCCTCCGCATTGGAGCATAAAAAAAACTTTGTTAGAAGCAAGTTTTTTAGAAAACCTATTACAAGGTGAAAACTATATTGATCAATTGAAAACATTATATGAAGCGCCTCCTAGCAATTTGTCAGTTGCTAATACAGATGACTGCGAACGTATAAAATGGACTGCTGCTTATTTAACAAGAATGAGATTATGTGATAATAAAGGTAATTTATGTTTTAATACAGTAAAATCTAATTTAGCTAAGCAAGGCTTTTTGCCATGGTTTTTGTTTCCGCAAAGTTTACAAAAAGGGACTATTATATTTGGTCATTGGGCAGCTTTAGAAGGTAAAACCAATATAGCTAATATTCATGCATTAGATACTGGTTGTGTTTGGGGTAAACAGCTAACAGCTGTTAACATAGATACCTTTCATAAAGTATCAGTAAATTTTGATTAACCTATACACTTTCAAGTAGAAGGAGTATATACACGTGGCAGATGAAAATGCTAGTTTTCAGGGCTAAAGAAAAAGATCTAATTCAAGGCAAAATACTGCAGGAATGCAAGTGCATTTCAAAGTGTTTTAACGATGAAGTAAATCTTTTTAATAGCCCCTAGAGGGCAAGTATTTAAGCTTTTATCCTGCGTTAGTATTTCTTGATTTAGTCGACACTAAACCTGCGAA
>CAKNAD010000339.1 GCA_929200515.1 Candidatus Gorgonimonas leptogorgiae
GTTAATACTCCTTCTATTTTGAAGGAATAGATTTAAATAAAGGCAAATATTAACTGTAATTTGCAAAAATAGTTTTGACTATAGCATCACATAAGGTTTCTAATTCTTGCTTAGTTATAATATAAGGTGGCATTACATAAATTAAATCATTAAATGGTCTAAGCCAAACTCCTCGAGAGATAAATTCATGTTGTAATTTAGAAAGATCAACTTTATTGTGCATTTGCACTACGCCTATCGCTCCTAATACTCTCACTTGTTTAACCGCTTTTAATTTAGAGCATGGTTGTAAACCTGCTGTTAAGGTTTTTTCTATATTGCTTACCTGTTGTTGCCAGTTGTTTTCTATTAATAGTTTTAAACTACAATTAGCAGTAGCGCATGCTAGAGGATTTGCCATAAATGTTGGGCCATGCATAAAAGCTCCAGATGCAGAGATAACACTACTGATTTCGCTAGTGCATATAGTGGCTGCGAGAGTCATATATCCGCCAGTAAGAGCTTTACCGACACACATAATATCGGGGGTTATGTTTGCATGTTCGCAGGCAAATAGTTTTCCTGTTCTGCCGAATCCGGTAGCAATTTCATCATGTATTAATAATATATTTAGTTTATCACATAATGCACGCAAACGACTAATATATGCAGGAGAGTAAAAATACATACCACCTGCCCCTTGCACTATAGGTTCTAATAAAACAGCAGCAATATTGTCTTGGTTTTCATTGAGAGTTTTTGCCATTTCAGCAAAATCGTCATCAGAACATTCCTCATGGTATTGACACTTAGGTCTAGAGACAAATATATGCTTAGGTAGTATTTTAGAAAATTTATAATGCATACCTGCTTCAGGATCGCATACAGACATGCAACCAGTAGTATCGCCGTAATAACCTCCTAGAACTGTAACTATTTTAGTTTTATTGATTTTTCCTTTAGCATGCCAATATTGTATTGCCATTTTAATAGCAACTTCAATAGCTACTGATCCTGAATCTGCAAAAAATACAGTTGTTAAATTTTTAGGAGTTAAAGCAACCAATGTTCTCGCAAGATCAATAGCTGGTTTATGAGTAAGTCCACCAAACATAACATGAGAGAATTTTTTTAGTTGCTGATGAATAGCAGCATTAATTATAGAATTATTATATCCATGAACCTTGCACCACCAAGATGACATGCCATCTATAAGCCAGTTGTTATTGTTTAGCTGTAGAAAAACACCATCGGCATCGGTTACTTCATAATAGTTATAATCTTTTGCTGAAATTCTACTATATGGGTGCCAAACATTATTGCGATCGAATTCTGCGTTTGATAAGTCTTTAGTTGTGTGCATAAATAATTTATAGGATATAAAATTAATTGTATAACTTATATAGTTTTAAAGTGATCTGTTGCTATAAAGAGGATAAATTTGGCGGGTTAATTACAGACAAAGCATACATCTTCAGGTAGAAGATGTATGTTTGTTACAATTATGACTTGCTTTCTTTATTATCTTTTTTAATTTCTGTTCTTTCTTGTTTGCTTTTTCCATCTGCTTTAATAATATCTAGTAATTCTACATCAAATAATAGCACTGATCCTGGAGGTATTGAGCCGATTTCTTGATTTTTAAATGCGATTTCGGCAGGTATTGTAAGTCTGTATTGTGAGCCTACGCTCATTAGAGACAGCCCTTCTGCCCAACCAGGAATCACTTGGCTTAGTTTAAGTGTCGCTGGCTCGCCTCTTTCTTTGCTACTATCGAAAACTTGGCCGTTAGTAAGTTTACCTGTGTAATGAACTACTACGGTATCATCTAATGTAGGTTTATTCCCAGTACCAGACTTTAAGATTTCATATTGTAACCCAGATTCAGTTGAGTAAACCCCTAGCTTCTTTTTATTTTCAGTTAGATATTTTTCACTCTCAGCTAATGAGATTTTTAGCTTCTCTTCAGCTTTTAATTTAGCTAGTTCTTGAAACTTGTCATCATATTTTTTTAGAACATCATTCAGAATTTCTACTTTTTCTTTTAGCGAATCAGCAAGTGCATCTTTAAAGCCCTCAACAACTAATATATCATCCATTTTCATGCCTAGCTCTTCTCTTTTTGTTAGAGCTTGTTTGGCAAAATTGCCAATAGATATTCCTATGGCATAGGATGCTTTGTTATCTTCAGAGGTTAGATCTACACTTTTAGTAGCAGACTCAGTTTTTTGCTTATCGCCACAGCCAAATAAGCAGATAATTATAAAGAATGGTAGAAAAAATTTAGTTAACCTAGTCATAATAATGTTACCAGTAAAACAGTTAAAGAAACTATAGATGTATTAAATTTTATTTATACATACTATAAGAAATTGAATTAGTAATCTATAAAAAGCGCACAACACGCTAGTTATTTACTGTAAATTATTGCGTTGTTAAAACTAAGCAATAAATTATAATCTAGAATATGCTTTCATATTATAAAAACAATGGGTAAAGCCGACACTCTAACTAACTTATTATTACATGATATTGCAAAAAAATACAATAATCAATGTTCATTTAATAGTAAAATGGTTTCATTCGAGGAAAAATACCGCAGGAATGCAAGTGCATTTCTAGGTGTTTTAACTCTGAAGTAAATCTTTTTAGTGGCATCGGCAAGAATTCTAAGTTTTTATCCTGCGTTAGTATTTCTTGATTTAGTCGCAACGTACTTACGAAACACTACCTTGGTGAAAAACCTATAATCACTTGCTAAAAGCCAGCATTTCCAACTACCATGTGTATATAAT
>CAKNAD010000340.1 GCA_929200515.1 Candidatus Gorgonimonas leptogorgiae
CTGCTAGAGAAAGGATGATTTCATTCATAATGTATCTCTTAATGTCATTTTTTCTTGAAGATAAAAGAACGTTATACAAATGGTTCTTTAGTTACCACTTTAATGGATACTAAATTTCTACAGGTCTTTTATATGTATATAACATAAAAATTGTACTGTAGTAGCTATACACCTTCCACTTGAATATTTGTAGTATGGGCAAAAAATATATTTTGTAAAAAATTACTAATCATATATTTAAAGATTATATTTTATCCTTTAAATATAGATCTTTTACCCAATATATTGCTAGTATAATAATTAAATGTTTATTTTTCAATAAAATTATTATATATACAGTTAGCAGTTAGAAATCTGGCTTAAGAAAGTTATTATAAGTTGTTAGCTAAAGTAGTGTTTAGCTTGAAATTAAACCTTTTTACTAAGTTCTAAGACGATATCTTCTCAAATTGAAGGTATGCGGCAGATTATTTTTCTACAATAGACTTGATATAATATTATAATGCCCCATTATTTCCTTAATTAATAAACATAAATTGGAGGTTGTAGTTTTGTCTCAACAACAGTATCGTGGTACTACCATTTTATCAGTACGCCGCAAAGGAAAGGTTGTGGTTGGTGGAGATGGTCAAGTATCTTTAGGTAATTCTGTAATTAAAGGAAATGCCCATAAAGTACGTCGTCTACATAAAGGCAAAGTTCTTGCTGGGTTTGCTGGAGGAACAGCAGATGCTTTTACTTTATTTGAATTATTTGAAGTTAAGCTAGAAAGACATCAGGGTCGACTCGTTAAATCAGCGGTTGAATTGGCAAAAGATTGGCGTACTGAGCGTAGATTGCAAAAATTAGAGGCTATGCTCATTGTTGCAGATGCTAAAGCTTCGTTAATAATAACAGGGAATGGCGATGTAATGGAAACAGAAGATGGTATTTTAGCCATAGGATCTGGTGGTTTTTATGCTCAATCAGCTGCAAAAGCATTATATAACCATACAGAAATGAGTGCTATAGATATAGTTAATTCTAGTTTATCTATTGCTGCTGATGTATGTGTATATACTAATCATAATAGAGTAATCGAAGAGTTAGATGCTGATATTATCAGTTAAACACCCTTAAAATTATTTAAACTTATTGTATTGATTGTGAAATTATATTTTTTTAATACTGGATTTTTATAAATGACACCTAAAGAGATTGTTGAAGAACTTGACCGCGATATTGTCGGTCAAGATGAAGCAAAAAAAGCCGTTGCAATTGCATTACGAAATCGTTGGAGGCGCATGCAACTAGATGAAGACTTACGAGCAGAAGTAACACCTAAGAATATATTGATGATAGGTCCTACAGGGGTAGGTAAAACTGAAATAGCACGTAGATTAGCTAAATTAGCTAAAGCACCTTTTATTAAAGTAGAAGCTACTAAATTTACTGAAGTAGGATACGTAGGCCGTGATGTAGAGTCTATTATTCGTGATCTAGTTGATATAGCTATTAAAATGTTTAGAGAAGAAGAAATTATATTAGTTAATGAGGTTGCCAACAAACGAGCTAAAGATAAAATTCTTGATGTATTGCTACCATTACGTAAAGAAAATGAAAAAGAGACAGACGCTGAAAACCAAGATATTAATACAGATTCAGAAAGTGAAGCACGTAAATTATTGCGTGCAAAACTAGATAACGGCGATTTAGACGATAAAGAAATAGACATAGAAATTCAATCTCGACAATCAGGCGTTGAGATTATGTCCCCTCCTGGCATGGAAGAAATGACTAGCCAACTACAAAATATGTTTTCTTCTCTTGGTTCGCGTAAAAAAACTAAGCGTAAGCATAAGGTTAAAGATGCCATACGCTTATTGCAGTCTGAAGAAGCTGAGAAACTAGTTGATGAAGATAAACTAAAGCAAAAAGCGGTAGAGGCTGTAGAGCAAAATGGTATTGTCTTTATTGATGAAATCGATAAAGTAGCAAAACGTTCTGATTCTTCAAATTCTGATGTATCCCGTGAAGGTGTACAACGCGATTTACTGCCTTTAATTGAAGGCTGCACGGTATCTACTAAATATGGTATGGTTAAAACAGATCATATCTTATTTATTAGCTCAGGTTCTTTTCACCTAGCTAAGCCTTCTGACTTAATTCCAGAGTTGCAAGGTAGAATGCCTATTAGAGTAGAGCTAAAAGAATTAAAAATTGATGATTTTGTAAGAATCTTAATAGAGCCTAAGTCATCTTTAGTTAGACAATACAAAGCATTATTAAAAACAGAAAGCATAGATTTGCAATTTACAGATGATGGCATTAAGCGTATCGCAGAGGTTTCTTGGCAAGTTAATGATAGCACAGAAAATATAGGTGCACGTAGATTACATACTGTTTTAGAAAAGCTGCTAGAAGAAATATCTTTTAATGCAGGGTCAAAAGATAGTAAAGCTACAGAGTTTGTTATTGATAATGAATATGTAGATAAAAACTTGAAAGACTTATCATTAAATGAAGATTTAAGCCGGTATATTTTGTAATATACAGGTAGAAGTTGGAAAGATGGTTTAGGCAAGTAGTTATAAGTTTTTATCTAAGTCGGTATTTTGTAAGCTTAGTGTTAGCTAAATAAAGAAATACTAACTCGATATAAAATCTTAGAAGTCTTGCCATACGGCTATTAAAAAGTTTATTTCATTTTAAAACTTTTTGTCAATTAGCATTAGGGCTGTATTTTGCCTTGAATTGAATTAAATCACTTTACTAGATATTACC
>CAKNAD010000341.1 GCA_929200515.1 Candidatus Gorgonimonas leptogorgiae
AATCTACTTCATCGTTAAAACACTTTGAAATGCACTTGCATTCGGGCAGTATTTTACCTCGAATTAGATCTTTTTCTTTAGCCCTGAAACCTAGCATTTCCATCTGCCACGTGTATAGAACTTAGTTTATTTAAAAACTAACATTTATATACCACAAGGATGTAAAACAAAATGCCTAAAACTAACCCTATATCTAATCCTAGTAATGCTAATCCTATAGTAAATTATCAAATTAATGCAGAATCTTCGCAAGATAAAAAGGATAAAAGTGCAATCGATTCTCAACACAGAAAAGTTGAACTTGTGATTGGGTATCAAAAACTAATAATTAGCGAAAACAATATGTGTGCAATCGAAGATCAAAAGCTAGAAAAATCTTTATTAGCAAGAGATACTAAATTGCCACTAAATGCTGATAACGAGCAGCAACATAATCTCTCAAGTAGTTCTTCATTAGAACAATATTCTTTGCCAATAAATGCACAAGAATCTTGTGTAACCTTTAATAAAACAACTACTGAAGTAGATACTGAAAATAAAATTCATGAAGATCCTACAGCAAGTGATAATCGAAGTAATAGAAAAAGAGGTGCATCAACGGTAGATACTGAGCCAGATAATAAAAAAATAAAATTATTAGGCTATCAGTTTAATGACAATACATCACTTGTGATAGCAGATATTGAAAATATTCTAAATAATAAGTTTGCAGATGATAATAAAGCAAAAATTTTAAATACAAAATTAAATGATTTGGTAGAAATAGTAACAAAGACAAATATAGCTAAACTTAAACCTATAGAGTTTAGATTATTCAATGAAAAAATATTACTTTTATTTTCATCTTTAGTAAAAGTTAATAATAATTTTACAGGTGATGTTATCAAAAATGCAATAAATAAAATAACACTTTGTATGAATATAAATCTAAAAACATCTTATCTAAATTTAAATCAAATTAAAACATTATTAGAAGACGCAATAAAATTAAAAAAAGAAAATAACAATATTTATGACAAGAGCAATTTATCAATCTTTTTATTAGAGTTAATAAAATCACTAGAAAACATAGATCTTCAAACGACGCAAAATGTAAATGATTTAGATACATTAATAACTATCTTAGTTTTATTCTCGTCTTTATCTAATAATGATACAAAAATAAATGTAGGAGAATATTTATGTTCAATTATTTTAAATATTAAAGCACTTATAACAACTGTAAATATGTATGATATACAAAATCAAAATATAGTAAATTTACTTTATTTATTTTTTATGTTTGCAACAGATAGTGAATTAACTTTAGATAATAAAATCGTAAATTATATTTATAATACAGCATACTTGCAAATTTCTTCTATGACTGATAGAGATATACAAAAATGTCAGCAAACAAAAAATGAAATACCTATCATAGTAGCTTATCAAATTTATATATCTTACAGTATCCAAATAAATTCAATTGAAAAAGAAATATTGCATTTAAAAGAACCATTGAACATGTATAATAATTATCTATCTACTCCACATAAAGTTAAGTTACCAATTTTAAAATCTAAAAAAGACACAATTTATAAAAAAATAATAAATTTCGAGATTAAAAATATTTTAAAGGCTATGCATTCAATTAAAAAAAATGCAGGATCTATTAAGTCTAATTTATGCCAGAATTTACTTCAAGAAAAATTAAAGTTATACAATATACAACATATTGAAATAGAAATATTAGATAGCATGTATCGCTTATTTGAATTAACTAATTTAGATAATGTGAAATTTATGTATTCTATAATAAAAAGCACAATAAACACATCCTTTGCGATAAATAGAAATTATTTTGACGCAAATAAAGATAAACTTTTTACCTTATTAATAGATATGACAAATTCATTATTATCTAGTAATAGTTGTGTAGATATCGTTATTGCTGATTTTTGTAAAGGGGTTTTTAATGAATATTTACCACTAAATAGTGCTAAGTTAAATACAAAAATTATTAAGCAAATATCTTATTTATATAATTATATGAAATATAAATTTAGTGATAAAAAAATAGATTACAAAAAATATTTACCAGAGGATCTTACAATAATAAAAAACATATCAGAATATTTTAACTTTAAACAAATTTTACAATATATGCTTGAAAATAAAGATAAATACTCAAAGCATAAAATACAAAAATTTTCTTTGGTATTTAGGCAAATAGCAAAACTTAATGTAGCAACAGATAAACAACAAATATTAGAAAGTTTAGCAGATATATCATTATTATATGCTAATAATACTAAAGCTAAGAATGATTTGTCTCCATGCCTTCAGCCTTTATTTAAAGTATTTGATTACCTAGATAATGAAAAAGACATTAAAAAATTTTTAGATATTGCTTATAAATTTTATAACACAGATTGTTTCAATTATCATTATCTGCATAATCTTTTAAAGAATATGCAAAAAATCAGTTCTAAAGATATCACTGTATCTGTATTAGCTCTAGTTGCATTATGCATGAATAACATTGCAGCAAAAAAACAGAAATTAACTACAACAGAAATAGCAGAGAAACAAGAATTAGTAGAATATTTATCAAACTATTATCATATAATTACAGACAATATTGCAGAAGTTGAGAATAACATTCAAGATATGCAACAATATAAAAAAAATATGGATATTGTGCATGAAATGTTAATGAAGCAAGGTAGTGTTCACAAATCTGTGTCATATGTTAAACTATAACTCTTTATGAGGTAAA
>CAKNAD010000342.1 GCA_929200515.1 Candidatus Gorgonimonas leptogorgiae
ATTAGATCTTTTTCTTTAGCCCTGAAACCTAGCATTTTCATCTGCCACGTGTATAGTCAAGTAGCTATAGCTTCTATAGATTCTATATAATCTATAGTAGCTATATCTATTTTATGAAACTCTTCTATCTTATTTTTATATTTATCTTGGATATTTGTAGCTATATTTAGTTTTTTGCTTGCAAACCTGATTCTATTTGCATCTTCATAACTAAGAGCGAATGATTTTATATTTGGAAATAAAGTAGGAATATAATGTTGAGTAATTAAATTAAAATATTGTAGCTTATCTTTCCAATTATAGATAGTAGGGTCATATTTTATAAAAGTATAATAATATGAGAGAGCATTATAAATTATATTTTTATTAACTTGTGTGTCAGGATATAAACTTGCATAGGAAATCATATTTTTAGGATGATATTGTAGCAGGGGTAAAATCGTTTCTACCTCTGTTATTTCATCTAATTGGGTATATTCGTCATTATAAGCAAAAAAATTATCAATTATATTTGTAAGGTCTTTTGTTATTTCTTGCGTTAAATCTCCTAAAGGTATTATATCTTGTTGTAAATTATTTTTAAATATATCATCGTATAATATTTGAGTTAATTCTACATTCCCTAAGGTAAATAACAATTTAATAAGCTCCATATCTAGGTTAAAATTCCCAGAGGCTATTTTATAATTCTTATAGGTGTTATTTTCTGTGCCTAATATTTGTTTTCTGCTAGCTAGTATTAAATTAGTAGCAATATTTGTTTGCCCCATTAATCTTGAATATTGAATAGTGGCAATATCTAAGCTAGGAAGAGTAGTTGTTTCAGGACTATAAATTTTAGATGAAGTATTTAATTTAATAGGATTCGTATCATCTTGTTGATGAAACTTTGATGTAACAACTAGATTTCGTAAGGCACTTAAATTGCTAAGTAACGATATTTTATATTCATCTTGATTGCTATTAGTATCTGAAGTTATTTTTGCTATTTTATCGATAAAACTTGAATTATAAATACAGTCTATAATTGCTTCTGATTCATGTTTCAGTATCAAAATGAAGTTTAAGTGTTTTATGCAGTTTACATATAAAGAAAAATCGTTGGTTTCAGAATGCTTGATCATTAAAATATTAAGCAGGTACCGAGTACGATTGCAAATAGTATTAATTTTTTCTTCTATTTCTGATGAGATATCTGCATGGTTTTGTTGAGCTTTATATGCTAGATCTTTTATTTTAGAAAATAACATTAGGGTTAAACTTTCAATAATCTCTTTGTCGTCATTAGGTATATGAACTATCTGTGTTTCAATAAAATCAATATAGTTACTTATAGAGTTTAAGATATTTTGAGTGTTAGTTGATGCAGTTATATAAATTGATTTTGGAGTGGTTGATGTTAATTTTTTTAGATTATCCTCATTATTTAAATCTTTTTTTATAGGTGGTAAAATATCACATTCTGGATTTACGTATAGTTTAGTAATCTTTTTTGGTGCTATTCTATCATTTTGTGTACTTGCTATAAAGTTTAGCTGTGAGGTAGAGTTATTTTGCGGTTGAAATACCGAATTGGTAGGGTTAGCCATGAAGATTCCTTGTATTACTCGTATAAATAAGTAATATATAAGTTTTACTACCTTTAAACTACATATTTTATCGAACGTGGCGAAATACTCCACTTATAATCTTTGATTTAGGTGGCGATGTTCTTGCTATAAATCCTCGTAATATTTCAAGGATTTGTTTGTCTTGTAGTCATGTATCAAAAGATAATAAGACTATACATATTCAAGTAGAAGGTGTATATACCGCTTGCGGTTAGTGGTGAGAGTATGTCAAGATACTACACAATTACTTGATTGATCTACAAGGTATCTCTTTTCATTATGAGTTAAGTTACTATTAGTTATTAATACATTGCATAGGCTAGAACTTTTTTCTATAATTGCATTAATTAATATTTTTTTATATTTCAACTCTAATTGATTAGCATTTAAGATGTCAGTAATGTATTCTCTAAATGTCTTCTTGTGGCCATTTTTTAACGCAATAAATAAACTAGAAGTAACTAATTTATTGTCTATTTGAATAAGTTGTCGTTTTTGTTTTATATCGAATATATTGCTAGTTGATATAAGATTTATATATTCTTTAACAGTTTTATCATGACCGCTTTCTACTGCTATTAATAGACTAGGAAAACCATCTTTATCTTTTGCTTGAATAAGATTAAACTTTTGTTCTGTAGTAAATTTATCGCTAGCTAATATAAGATTAATATATTCATTAACTGTTTTATCATGACCATTACATAATGTCATACAAAAACCCGAGAATCCATAATTAGTTTTTGCTTGAATAAGTTTAATTTTTTGTTCTTTAGTAAGTTCCTCGCTAGCTAATATAAGATTAATATATTCATTAACTATTTTATAATGGCCATTCTGAAATGCTACAAATAACCCAGGACAATCGTTTTCGTTTCGTGCTTGAATATTATTAATAAAACTATCTATAGGAAAATTATTTTTATTGCTTAATATATGTTTTATACACAAATAAATGATTTTATCGTTACCATCATAAAAACTGCTAAATAAATTATAATCTTTGATATTTGAATTTGTATCTTGTAATAATAACTCTACTAATTTTGGATGATTATATTTGATAGCTAGTGCAAAAATAGTCTCATTGCTCGCTATGTTATTATACTTGTTAGAACCTGATACAGTTAGTAACTTATACAT
>CAKNAD010000343.1 GCA_929200515.1 Candidatus Gorgonimonas leptogorgiae
TAGCATTTCCATCTACCACGTGTATATATTACACCTTGTACCTACTTTTCATCGAACTAACGTATTTTAAATGTATTATTTTTCTTTCTGCTAATACAGCTACCAATTCTTCTAAAGCTTCTTCTAGATATTGCTGCCGTGATTTACCAGTAAGAGATAAGTGCGGATCATCAGATCTAGTTACTACATTCATTTCTGCCATGACTTTACTTACAGTAATAATATCAAAGCCGCTATTCTTAGCGATATCTACATATTCTGTTGGAAACATTACTGCTTCACTTAGTTGCTGAATTTTAGTGCCGTCTTCTAATTCTGCTACTATGATAGCTTTATCTTCCCATACTTCTTTACCTTCAGTAATATAATTAAAAATACCATTTTCAATTGCAATCACGAAGAAACTATTTTGTAGCTTATCTTGCAAGTATTGGTTTTTAGCATCTGTTATTCTATTATTAACTCCTATAAAAGTTTCCTCTTCAACTGGTTGAGTATTTACTTTAGAGTCTGCATTTATACGAACTATAGCAACATCATACTTACTAAATGCACTGGCTACAGCATTATGCTTTATAGCAGATAACGACCCTAAAACAATAATAGTGGTTGAGGGTGAAATACTTTGTAATTGTTTTGTTATCATTATATGATCCTTTATTATTATCTTTTAGTATTTTATTTTAAATGTGTAACTTAAGTTATTAAATAATGATCTATTAACAAAAAAAGAAATAATAGTAATAAATAACTAATAGAAAATTTAAATGTTTTCATTGCTATTTTTGGGTTTGTTGTTAGTAACAAATTTAATGTTAGATAAATAAAATACAATCCTAAAATTAATGCTGCAACTAAGTAAACAATACCCGACATTTGTAGCAAATAAGGCAATATGCTAGCAACAAACAATAATATGGTATATAAAAATATATGCCATTTTGTATATTTAACTCCATGAGTTACTGGCATTACTGGAATATTTGCTAGTGCATATTCATCTTTTTTGTCTATCGCTAGGGCCCAAAAATGGGGAGGAGTCCAAATAAAAATAATTAACGTCAATAATAACCCATAAGCATCAATAGAATTTGTAACAGCCGTCCAACCTAAAAGAGGTGGAGTTGCTCCAGCTAATCCGCCAATCACGATATTTTGTGGTGTTGCTCTTTTAAGTAACAGGGTATAAACCATAGAATACCCTACTAGTGATGCTGTAGTTAACCAAGCCGTTAAATAGTTTATCTTAACAACCAATATTAGATTACCTAAAATAGCAAATATTGCGGCAAGTATAAAAGCATTTATAGGTTTTATCTTTTCTGTTGCTATTGGTCTGTTATGAGTTCTATTCATAATTTGATCAATTTTTTTATCTAGTACATGATTTATTATTGCTCCAGATGCTGAACACATAATTATACCAAGATTAGCGTATATTAATATTGGTATACTAATATGAGTATTACTAGCTAAAAAAATACCTATAGTAGATGTTATTGCCATAAGTAACACAACTCTAGGTTTTGTTAACTCTACATATGCCAATATATTTTCAAACATTACAGCTAAATAAATATTTTTCATATAAAACACATATTAATATTTAAGCAAAATTCGTATATAAAAGTTATAAGTTACTAAAGATAGCAATAGCAAACTTGCTACAACAGTATGGGTAACTGCGACTATTAAAGGCAAATGATTGACAACATTGCTAATTCCTAATACTATTTGCACAAGCATAATTATACCAATAATAGATAACAGACTATTAAAAGTATTTCTAAACTTTCCTAAATTATAAATAACTTTTTTGCTTTGATATAAAAGCAAAACTATAACTATAAATACAATTATAGCACCAAATCTATGCGTCATATGTATTGCCGTTCTTGCTGCTGAGTCTAATTTGCCTCCTAAATAATTATCACCTAAAGGTAAAAATAAATTAAAACCAGATGCAAAATCCATATTAGGCAACCATACTCCCTGACAACTTGGAAAATCTATACAAGCAAGAGAAGAGTAATTAGCACTAGTCCAACCACCAATTGCTATTTGAATAAAAACAACAAATAAAGCTAAGCTAGCAAGATATTTCAAAGTATATAATAAAGATGGATTAACCTTAAAATTTACTATTGATGCATAAAAGTAATATTCTCGTAAAGATAAATTAACTAGCAAGCTCGATAAAATCATACCTCCTAGTAAATGAGATACTACCACTTGAGGCCATAGCTTTAAAGTAACAGTCCACATTCCAAATGCAGCTTGTAGCAAAGCAAAAAGTAAAATACCTGTTGCGAAAATATAATTATTGCGCTGTTTGTTTCTCCAAGATAGAACAGTAATATAAGCAATTACAATCAACAACAGTCCTGCTATATACCGATGAGTCATTTCCACCCAGCCTTTTTCTGAAGATACATGTATTCCAGGAAAATTTTCCATAGCCTGAGAGATTTCATCAGCAGTTGATGGCGAGGTTAGTAACCCGTAACACCCAGGCCAATCAGGGCATCCTAATCCAGCATGCACAAGACGGGTATAGGCACCAACTCCAATTACTATAATAGCTAATATAGCAGCTATAACTGACAAATAAAATATTTGCTTATTAGGAATATTGTATATACTCATGATACCTTTATTAATAAAAAGTAATTAAAAATACACCTTCAAGTTAAAAGTGTATATACACGTGGCAGATGAAAATGCTAGGTTTCAGGGCTAAGTAAAAT
>CAKNAD010000344.1 GCA_929200515.1 Candidatus Gorgonimonas leptogorgiae
AAAACTTATAATCACTTGCTGAAAACCCGCATTTCCAACTTCCACGTGTATACAATTCATTTTATAGATTTCTTTAATATATCAGACATTAAAAAATTATTTACTACTTTACGTAGAAACACCGAAGATACTTGAAGCTACCAATAAATTCCAGCTACTAAAATCAATTTGCCCGCATTAGGAACATCCTCTTTAATTTTTGTAGCTAACATATTTTAACAACTAAAATTGCAAGCTAGTTACAATAATTTTTAATTAATAATAATTGAACCCTTCAATAGTTTTTAGATCTAAGTTATCTGAGCTACCAGTAAGTTGAATCAAAATTTTAATATCATAAAAATACTGTATTTTAAAACATATAATGTTTGCTTTTTTGATTGTACGTCTACTTATTGAAAGGTCATCAATAATATCACCAATTAACCTAAACAAATATAGGATTATTATGGAAGCAAATGTATCTTTTAACGAAGAAAAGAAGGTTTTTCATACCGAATTAGAAACACCGAATCATGAAACTAACAATGTTTCATGCTTTAATCGATCTGTTAAAGCTATTAAACATTCTATAGCAGCTAATGCAGGTAGGTTTTTATGCTATACAACTTTAGGCCTTGTTTTTAGCCTACTCGCTTATTCAGCTACATCAATAGAAAAAAGAGAAGTTTCTAATATAGCAGATCACTCTAATATGTCAGCAATAGATAAGAAAAATTTAACAGCTTTATATGATAATAATAACAACATATCTTTTTATTGTTTAATAGCTTCTCATACCATACTTAGTTTACTTCTACTGGGAATAAGTAGATGGGGACATAAACGTACAGAAAATTCCGCTTAAATAAAACTTAACAATATCAAAAAACATAAAATTAAACTACAGGTTATTTTACTTAAAAAGTAATAGCAAATTATTGGGAAATAGCTACTTTTTAATAAAAGTTTAAGATATTACATATTAATTAAACTCAAAAACAGCTATTATTTAAAAGTTAGTAGTTAAATTAGTAGCGTAACCAAATATTTGTTGATAACATTATTTATTGCATAAATTAACATCAACAAATATTCGGTGCTAGCAATTTGATGCCAACAATAATTAAACAGATATTATTTTTACTAACGTTATTTTTTGCTGTTTTCTTTTCTCTAGCTAATAGTAGTATTGAAACAGGTAATATAGATTATGAATGCTATACATTAATAATTAACAAGGAAAATAATAATTTATATTTTAAAAGTAGTTCAGCATTTGTTGAATTAGAAGAAAATGCATTGCTGTCTGATTTTTACAAGTTTATTCCAAAAAATAAAACATTTGTTGTTTTTTTTGATTTTGATAATACGCTTAAATCTGTAAATTATATGAAATCTAGTAAGATGCATACCTCAATTGAATTACGTGGTGGCAATGATAAACAACAAATACAAATATTAGAAGACATACAAACATCAGATTTATGTAAAGGATTTTATATAGTTACTGCTGGAGTTAAAACGACATCTTTATTAGAAAGCATAACCTTAACAGAGCTTAGCATATTAAAAATAGATCATTTGTTTAAATCTGTTACTGCATTAACACAACAACAAACTACATTAGCTGATCGTACAGCTCGCATAGAAAATATAATAGGAACTGAAGATAAATCAGAAGCTATAAACCATGTATTATCTTATGATTTTTTAGAAACAGATTTACCAGAATATATTTTATTCATCGACGATAGTTACGATAACACAGTTAAAGTGTTTTTGTCTCAAGCTTTATTTGAAGAAAACAAAGCAGAAAAATATACTTTTAAAAATACTAATATTATTAGTATTTACTTTAGATCAAAAATAAACAATGAAACCAGTCACTTCAAAGAAATATTTGAACCTATAAGACAAGCTTTACATAAAAACAAATGCTATTACCAATAACCACTTAATATCAAAATATTAACTTTTTATTAAAAACTAGGATTTACATATTTTTTCATCAGTGCATCTGCTCGTTCTTGGTTAACTTTTCCACTACCATCATCAATTGCTTTAAAAGCTTTTACTAACATTCGATAGCCTTTTATCTGTAAATAGAAATTTACAACCCACTTTTTATCACATCTTGTCATAATATTTTTAGGACCATATATAATCGATAGTTTGTGAGCTATTATACTACAGTTATATTTATCAAGGTGTGTTTTTAATGTTTTTGTTGCTAATTTAGTAGAAGTACTAGTAACTTCTTTTAAAGGCATTTGTAACTCTTCAGGTGATAATTCATCTAAAAATTGCTTATTTTGCACTGATTTATATAAACTTTTAGGAAATTCTGCAATATTAACTTGATAATCAATGTTTGTTTTATCATTGCAATCATGTTTAATTTCACTATTTGCAAATAATTCATTTATTAAGTTAGGTTTTCTAAGAGCATCTTTTAAAATAATAAAAGCATCATTTATACAAGAATACCCATCTTTTTGTCGATTCCCCCCTGCATATAATAAACGACACTTATTTCCACCATGTTTTTGAATTGATTTCACATATATATCCTCTATAAGATCATAAATAGATGGTTTTATACGTATACCATCAAGAGCTACTATAGATAATTTGTCATCGCATTTACTAAAGATTACCGGGATAAAATGCCCTTCATAATCTTTTAAAATAACACCTATCTTCGAGCTGTTATCTAGTTGTTGCACTAGATTAAAAAGAGAATCTGTAATCTTACTAGTT
>CAKNAD010000345.1 GCA_929200515.1 Candidatus Gorgonimonas leptogorgiae
ATTAAACCATTTTACTTAGCCCTGAAACCTAGCATTTTCATCTGCCACGTGTATACACCTGCTGAAGATGCGTATCTTCAGCTCATAAGTTTTCAATCTACTTCCATAGGTTCTACATCGTTAGGGATACCTATTTCCATAGTCTCTGTTTTATTATCTTTTATGTGAATATTATTAGAACTAATATATCTTCTCTTATCAGGATTTATTAATCGTAAATTAGTAGTTAATAACTGCGCTCGATTCATTCGTATAAAATTATTACTTTTAACTCTTGGTTTTTTATTTCTGAGATCTGACGGTTTATCGGAAAGCTTTTTAATTTTCTTTTCTCCCGCTATAGTTGTTTCATTTATATCGAAATATTGATATTCTACTTTGGGATTAAAAGTTACTTGTTTTTGCATAATATATATTCTTATTTATGTTTGTTATTTAGGGAAAAATTACATCTTGTAATATAGACTAATTAATTATACATAAATTTTTTGTCATAGGAAAAATGTTAATATAATTTTTTAAATAACTTTTTTATATATTATTGTTGCTTTTCTATTTACTTTAGTTATTATGAATAAAGGTGTTTAAAATCATAATGGTTTATACACCTAAAACAAGTTAAAAATAAAAATAATTTTTAAATGTAAACATTACTATTGATTAAATCTCAATAACGAGGCAAATATAGATGTTTAAAATAATAATTAATTTTTTCTTCATGCTACTTCTTTTGTTAAATGTTAATTTATGTACGGCAAAAGATACATCGCTAGTTATTTATCAGCGCAATTCATTTTGTAAACTAATCTTATACAGTACAGATCAACAGGCTAATAAAAACAAATTTATAGTAGAAGCTATTGAAGATGTAACCCCACTATACTCTATAAATACTTTAGGTCGTATAGGTGGTTTAGCCTGGCCACAAGATGCTGCTATTTTTTCAACTGAAGGCGTATTAAAATTACACGAACAATATTTTAATAATATGAAAGATAATCTTAAAGATAATCAAAATATTATTCATTTAAACTCTATAGTTGTATCAATAGTAGGCTATAATACTAACAAAGATAATACTGATACTTTTCAAGAAAAACTTATTGAAAAACTAGCTGAAAATAACTTTACTGTTAATACCAATAATATAACATTTATTGATGATGAAGATTTTATTAAACAATCAGGGTTAGAAGCGTTAAAAGAAAGCTGCTTAGATAAGAAAAGTTATAATCGTATCTTGATATCCCTACAAACAGATCATACTACTAATTACCGACTTTTTAATTCCAATCAGAAAGAAATTGGCAAGTCTTTTATTGCAAACAAAAAACTAACTGGAGGTTACACCCAGCTTGGCACAGAAACACAGAAGTTTTTTGCAAATATACCTGAAAATTATCTTGATTATGATAAAGACAATAAAGTTTTAGATAAAATATTATCGTCTCAATTAAATACTGATCTTTTCGATAAACAAGGGGATAATTTAGCACACTGGCTACAAAATGGTAGAGATAGCGTAAGAGGTCTAGCTATCATGAAATACCTTTTAGTAAATGACTCTGAAAATAAACCAGTTGATGATTCTAAAGATAATACCGTAAATCAGCAAACTGAAGATTTAAATTCATTCCTAGATAACAGTTTAATAAAAATTTTAGATACCTGTATCTCTGATAGTATAAATACTATTAATTCTTTAACTGACTGTAATGATTACGCTATAGTTTTTGGAGAATTTCTTAATAATAAATACATTAGAGCAAAATACATAACAGAACTAAATGCAAAGTTTAATGAACAAAAAAGAAGAAGAGTACTAGTGCTGGATAATAAAGAATTTCATCATGCTTTAATTAAAGCTGCTGAAAAAATAAAGAAAATTAATGTTGCTGACAATGAAGATAACAGTATGTTTTTTCACTTTGCGTTATATACCCCAAAACCTGAAGTAAATAAAACAGATAGTTGCTCTAAACTAAAAAACCGGCACATAAATGACTTTACTAAAAATTTAATGAAGCAACCATTATTAGATATATTGCCTTTGTTATATCGTGAAAAATGTTGCCCATATATTTTAGAAAATCCGCTGTTTAAAATCTGTAACCCAGAATGTTATCGTCTAGAATGTTGCCACCATTCACAATAATAGACGTAGTAAATAAATATGCTGAATTTTAAGTAGAAAGTATATCTATACACGTGGCAGTTGGAAATGCTACGTGTATATAAACAAATATTACTTAGTGTCAGATGCATTTTCCCTTAAGATTAATCCTTTTAATTTATCAACATAATAAGATATTTTTTCGCGGACAGGTTTATTATCTTCATCATCTTGTGGAATAATTATTTTTACTATGCCTTCTTCGCCTTCTTCGCCTTCTTCTTTTTTATCTTTTATAAAAACTACTAAACTAGATGGATGCATCATAAGCATATCAAAATTAATATCTTCATATAAAGTATAATAATTCTCATATTTGGGCTGTAATTTAGTTTTATATTCTTGTATACAAACGGGGGACTGTTTAGATTTTAACATTTTATCTTCAATTGG
Source organism: Candidatus Gorgonimonas leptogorgiae (assembly GCA_929200515.1). Classification (GTDB taxonomy): domain Bacteria; phylum Pseudomonadota; class Gammaproteobacteria; order Pseudomonadales; family Endozoicomonadaceae; genus CAKMZJ01. The sequence continues at coordinate 2,567 of CAKNAD010000345.1, forward strand.
TATAACATCTAGATACCTTTTAATATTGTTTTTATTTTTTTTAGACGCATTAAAATGATAACGTGTAGCAAATATTTTTTTTTCATCTAGGCTTAACTCCAAATCTCTATAGTTACATTGTACTAATTGCATAGCAACATACCATTCACCATCAATTTTATTAAGCATGACTA
>CAKNAD010000346.1:0-303 GCA_929200515.1 Candidatus Gorgonimonas leptogorgiae
CGACAATTGTTGGAAACGAAGCTGTTATAACATTAAAAGATTCATCTTTTTTTTATAAATTAGATATTCCAGAAGCTAGCATTTCAGTTTATGTAAACCCTGAAAATCATTATATGTTTGATTATCACAAGACATATTCTGATAACGCATGGGGTATTGGAAGTAGTGAAGACCTAACAGATGTAATTACAAACTCAGCAATGCTTATAGCTGGAGATTATCCATTAGTTTATCTTAACTCTTCTAATCTTATAGGCGTTAGTATATATGGTTATGAAATGGCAAAAAATATAGTTGTTAACG
>CAKNAD010000346.1:313-2734 GCA_929200515.1 Candidatus Gorgonimonas leptogorgiae
TTCAATAGTAATTGCTGACTGTGATTTTGATCGTCCTAAAGATAATAATCATAACTCATTTATACAAGATTGTAAAAATATAAGATTAGAAAGAAATCAGTTTTATGCCACTTACGGTAAATATGGCCCAATATTCCATAACTGCAAAAATATAACTTTTTTGGATGTTTTGGATGTTTGCGATAGTATACAGCGTATACCTCCTGTAGGTCTATTTTCTCGTGGTACAAAAGCTATCGATAGTTAAATTATAAAAAGCGAATGTTACAAACTCGTGCTTAACACGAATTTATAACCGTTACCCATTATATCAGCTACCTTAATTAGTTTTTTAATTTGTTAGAATAATGTAACTTGGGCTTTGAATATAGGCAACCTAAACCTTATTTTACTGAGAGCTTGAAATAATAAGTGTTTGTTTTTTTGCGATAGCTGATCTATGTTTATCTGTTGCATAAAAATTTCATACTCATTAGAACCAAAAACTTTGCCCTCTTTAATGTAATTAGATATTGCTATAATAATTTCTACAGACAAGTTTTGTAGAGCTGGTCTTATATTATTATATAAATATGTATCCTCTTGTTGTTTAATATCTAAACCTTGAGTACGCCATTTATCAATATATCTATACTGTATATTTTTAGCTACATCCATTTGCTCTTGAAAAAAATCAACTAATTTATTGCTATCTAAATTATACTGTTCAGCTATATTAGTTACACCCTCTAAAATTAATTTTTCTCTTGCTAAATCTTCAACTGGAATTTTTTGGTGTACCTTATACTCTGCTATACTCTGCATATAAGATAACCTATTGTTTATTAATGCTGTGATATCGATAAATTCTACAGCTTGGGTAATATTAATTATTACAAAAGAAAAGGTTATTATTATTTTTTTTAAAGTAAGTATCATAAATTTATACCATATTTTATTAGTTTGGTAATATATTAAGTTTCAATAATATATTAATATAGGATATATCTTCAGGTAGAAGGTATTATAATATCATATTGAAATTTTTTTTATACAGATGTCTATTAACATTCAGAAATAAATTATTTAATTCTTTTAAATTAGCTATTTATGAACACTTAAATCAACTTATAAAAGAGAGAGCTTAATTATGGAATCATGTACGAACACTAGCAGTGCTTCACTTACACCTTTGCTAACTAGTAGTTCAGAATCACCTAGTTTAACTGAAAACACCACTAAAGTATCAGGGTTTAACTTTAAGAAATTTATACCTGGTTTCTTGCTTTCTGAACGACAAGTTTGTAAAAAAACAGATGAAGATCCGCAAGATAAAAAGACGATGATCATTATGCCGGATATAACCGATTACAATATGCCACTAAGTGAGCGTGAGAAAATTTTCAACCAGTTTTTAGCTGAAGTAGCTAAAGGGAAAAAAGAGGGTATCGATGTTCCAGAGCATTACATACAACATGAAGAAGATATTTATATACTTAACACATGTAGTTATTTTTCTCAAGAAAGCCAAAACAAATAATTATAACAGCTAAAGACTAATAGTATTTAGCTTATTTTTATTATTGATAGTAGCACTATATTTTAGTATATAGTGCTAAATTTATGCAAACACATAATCTATCTATATTCTAATAAATTTATAACTTTACGCACTCCAGTTATTTCTCTAGCTATAGCTATAGCTCTATTAGCTTCAACTCTAGTTACTAAGCCTAATAAATATACAGTAGCGTCTTCAGTAATAACTTTTATTTTTGTAGAACCTATTTCTTTATTTTTAAGTAGCATTGATTTTACTTTAGTGGTTATCCAGCTATCGTTAGATTGTTGCTTTAAAGTAATATTTGGTTTTATTTCAATTTGATTATACACCTTATTTACTCTATCTAATTCTTGTGCGGTAACCCCGGCTATGTCTTTTAGCTTCTCATTCATCACTTGACCCACAAGTAATACCATGCCATTGAAACTTACAGCCTTAACTCTTGATTGTCGTAAAAATTGATCAGCTTTTTTTATATTAACCTCTACCATTGTTTCTATAGCTTGATCATCTATCCATGCACCTAATGATCGTTTTTTAGTATCAGATGATATCGGAGATGATGTTACTGAATCTACAACAGTCGCACACCCAGTTGTTAATAACAATATATATATAAAACATAATTTATGTATAGATATTTTTCCCATATTATCCTCTATAAATAGAACCATTAGTAATACATCAATTAAACACTTTTTATAAATAATATTATAACATATTAAACAATTGAAAACTGCATAAAAAAATTTATATAAATCTTATTAAATAATCGAACCTTATAGCAAAAACTTAGATATATACATGCGACAGTTGGAAATACAGGTTTAAGAGTTAAAGAGAAAGATCTAATTCGAAGCAAAATAATGCCCCAATGC
>CAKNAD010000347.1 GCA_929200515.1 Candidatus Gorgonimonas leptogorgiae
ATCATTAAAGCTGTTTCTCCAACGTTACTTTGTAGACTTACATTACATCTATCAGATTTTATTAGTGTTGTTGCGATTTCACTTTTTTTATTCTTTGTAGCATGCATTAAAGCAGTAAGGCCATACTCATCTTGTATGTTTAAATCGGCTCTGGCTTGAATTAGTTGTTGTACAATTTCAAGGTTGCCTGTATATACTGCCTTTACTAAAGCTGTTTCTCCAATGTTATTTTGTTGATTTACATTACATTTATCAGATTTTATTAGTGTTGTTGCGATTTCATTGTTCTTATTATCTATAGCATACATTAAAGCAGTATCGTTATTATTCTTATTATTTTTTGTATTTAAATCAGCACCATGATCTATTAATAGTTTTGCAATATCATTATAGCTGTGGAATATAAGATCCATTAAAGGAGTATGCCCACTCTTATGATTTTGTGTGTTTAAAACAACATCTTGTTGATCTTGAGGTGTATTTTTTATTATTAGTTCTGCAAGTTCATAATTTCCTTTTTGTAGAGTAACGGTAAATGCTGTATTTCCATCGTTATCTTGTTTGTGTAGATAAGATGGAAATTTATTAATTAATACTTTTGCTGCACGTATATGACGCCTATCTATCATATTTTTTACAGCCGAAGCAAAAAAAGTTTCTAGCCCCTCATTTTCAGGGTTTATATATTTTAATAGTAGATCTAAAATTTGACCTTCGTCTTGTATACTTATAAAAGCATAGCTTAAGATCGAAGTACCATTCGGAGCTGATAGACTTGAATTTACTTCAGGATATTCTAGTAACTTTGCGAGAATTTCGTAGTTACCTATATTCATAGCTACCATTACAGCTGTAATCCTGGCTTTATTTTTCTTATTTAAATTAATTCCTTTATTATCTATTAGTATTTTTGCACTTTCATTATCTTGATTTTTTATAGCTACTATTAAAGCTGTATTATCAAGATCGTTTACCGGTTCATTTATACTGCAAGGGTTAGAGCAACTAGCATTTTCAGTAAGTAGTTTTTGAAGTTTAGCATAATCTTTAGTGTTAATATAATTCAATAATAAGTCATTAAATTTTTGTTGAGGGGTAGGATTAGATAATTTTTTAAGATCTTTTGGCGGTTTTAGATGGTTATTATATTCATTTAATGAATTATCAGAAGTTTGATCTTGCCTATGTGCTGCTTCTGATGCATCATAACTTGGTGGAGCTTCTGCTGGATAAAACATAAGATTAAAAAAGTCAGGATCAACTATGCCTGCACCTCGATATCCATATGGAGTAGCCATTAGGGTAGCATGTTCACCTGATAGTGGAGGAGCGGTAGCATATTGTGTTTGTGGGTTAGCTATAGCTTGCATATACTTATCACGCTCAGAATCGCTCGTGTTAGTATTGTGTTGCATATAAGAAGTACAGGCATCACCTGCAGATTTTACATCTCTATGTCCATATGCAGTAGCCCCTAGGGTAGCAGGTTCATCTGATAGTAGAGGAGCGGTAGCATATTGTGTTTGTGGGTTAGACATAGCTTCCATATACTTATCACGCTCAGAATCGCTCGTGTTAGTATTTTGTTGCATATAAGAAGTACAGTTATCACCTGCATATTTTACACCTCTATGTCCATATGCAGTAGCCTCTGGGGTAGCAGGTTTTTCTGATAGTGGGATGGAATGGCTTTTTCTTTCTGGGTTAGCTATAAGTTGCTTATACTCATTATTCTTAGATATGTTGTTATTCATGGTTAAAATCCTTTTAATAATAATTGAATTTAAAAAATAGTTGTTTTGTAAACTAATTAAAATACTAAATTTTTTAAGCTTAATTTAAATTTAATTTAAGTTTGATTTAAGCTAATTTATATGTAAGAAATTATTATATATAGTATATTTTGAAATACAATACTTGTATTTCGAATTTAATTATGTAAGATCATACTGCTGGTAATACGTGTATAAAGTAACAAAACTTATTAGTAAATTTATTTAGGGTTGATGAATAACAATTTCTATATTTTGATTATTTGCATGTTGGTTATATTTTCGATTAACTTCCTCTGATAATGATTGTAAAGGTATTTGGGTTTTATCATGTGGTTGTATGCACCTTACTTTAGAAATTATTTTTTGATGCAACAATGCATCTATACACGTGGCAGTTGGAAATGCTAGGTTTCAGCAAGTAATTTTTAGTTTATTAAATAAGAAGCCTACTTTGTCTCTTTATATTCGTGCTAAATTAAAAAGTAGTAACGCAGTTTAAAAGCTAAAAAGACTTGCCCTCTGAGAGCAGTAAAAATATTTACTTCATCGTTAAAACACTTTTAAATGATATACATTTGGCCGTTCAACTTAATAACACTAATTATTGAAATTTGCATACTTTTTAAGATCTAAGAGATAACTACGATACGGGTTTTATTTGATACTTTATAGATACTCATGGGGAAATTTGAATGATAACTAAGCAAACAAAAACACCACCCTCAACAACTAATACATCATATAATAGAACACCAACTGATGCTAACAAAAAACCAATAATTGTGGCATCTAAAAATGTTATAAAAAAAATAACTGAAGAAGGTGTTTGCTCGAACTGTTCTCAGAAAGACTCAATGATATACCCTGGTTCTTCATTTAGTTTGTGTATTCCTTGTGACAAAAAACAACTTTATACCAAAGAAGAATTAGAAGAAC
>CAKNAD010000348.1 GCA_929200515.1 Candidatus Gorgonimonas leptogorgiae
TTTTAATAATTTATATTATAATAACGACAATAAAATTGAAATCAAAGATATTATTAAACAATTAGAAGTAGAAAATGAAACTACAGTTTATTATGATATAATTAATTTAAAAAGTAAGTTGCATTTTTATATCTGCAGATCTTTACTAGCAAAAGATACCTATAAAAGTGTAGCAAATATTTTAGATCATGATATTATTTATGACAACTCGTTAACAATTGTATCAATAGCTAACTGCTATTTTTCTGTAGTTTATAAAAATTTTATAAAAACTAGGCAACAGCAAAATATTTTTAATAATATAGATTCTCATATTACACTACAGCTACAACATATAACTTCTAGTTTAATAATAGATAATAACTTAACAGTAGCAACTTATCGGCCTCTGATTATCCAAGCACTAGAACAAACTAATGACGCCAAACAAATTACAGCATTTTTCTTTAATATAAATATAAAAATATTACTACAGCTACCACAAAATAGTGATTTTCTAGGTTATTTAGCTAAAATAATAACCAAAAAAATAGAGAAAAGTCTCATATTAAAACAACAACTAATAAATACTATTAGTGATGATGCTAATATAATAACTCCGCATAATTGCATTAGTATTGCAAATAGTTATTGGATTATTAATACTACATTAGTAGAGCCTATATTATTAAAATTAGCAACAAAAAAAGTCAATATTACAGCTTATATAAATCAATTAACAATAGAAGATATTTTAAATTTAACAGCTACAAACAGTTTAAAAAATCTTTTTGATTTATCAGATAAAAAAAATCTTGATACCAATTACTTTTATAAAATGTTTAATCAGCTAATGCAGTACGGAGATAGCAAAGCAATAATTCCATTAGTCCATAGTGGTTTATTAAATTGTTCTTTTGATAATTATAACTATTTATTATTAGCACTTGCAAGGCAAGAAGATTTAGCTGGAATTGAATTGGTTTTTAATAGCTACGATCAATTAACAAATAGAAATAATTTTAATTTAAGCCTAATAGATTATAAAGATAAAACCTTATTAATGTATTTAGCACAATTAGGTGATGATAATTTATTAAAAACACTAATTAACCAGGGAGTTGATGTAAATCAATGTAATAAAAACAATTCGACTGCTTTAATATTTGCTGCACGCTATGGTAATGATAAATGTTTAACTGCATTAATTGAACATGGTGCCCAATTAGATACACAGCTGAATGATAAATCAACAGCTTTAATGTTAGCTATACAAAATAGTCATAATAAATGTGCAGAAATATTGCTTAAAAATAAAGCAGATACACGAATTGAAAATGACTTTGGCTGGACAGCGTTAATCTTGTCGGTTCAATATAATAACTTAGTAATTATGCAAATGTTACTTGAAAGTGATATTTGTGATATAAATAAAACAGCAAATGATGGCTGTACAGCTTTAATGATAGCAGCATTTTATGGTAATGATGAAGCTTTATGTATGCTAATTAATAAAGGTGCTGACTTAGATATGCAAAGTAAAGAACAATGGACCGCATTAATGTATGCAGCCCAAGATAATCAGCATAACTGTCTAGAAATGCTAATTGAAAACTGCGCTGATATGCATAAAGAAAACCATAATGGCGATACCGCATTAAAGATAGCACATTTTTTTAAAAATAAATTATGTGAAAAAATATTAGTTAAAAAAATTTATGAAGCTAAAAAATGTCCTGAAAAATTTTGTAAAGTTAGACAAGATAAATAAATTATACTACCTTATATTTTTATTCACAATATATAATTTGAAGTATCTTATACGCTAGATAATTCTATAGCATCACCATTAGATGTTTGTGGTTGTTCTACATTAGTTTTTTTCTTCTTAATTTTTTTATAAACTAAAATGCCTATAATTATAAGGAATACCCCACCAATAGATGGTAATACGTATGCAGTTATAATGAATAAATCATCCTTAGAAATAGTCAGTAAATATTTTTTATTGTTAGAGACTTCAGGTGCTGCAGAGCTTATAATTTTTTGCAGCCCACTAGGTAGTGAATTATAATTTTTATTTTTATAAACAACATGTACACAACTTGTGTTTTCCTTATGAGAACTGGTACAAGTTCGGTTGGTATATTTTGTATAACTATCGTTGAACATTTTTGCTAATTTTACATTATAGTAGGAAGTACTATGAATTATATTAATATTATCAAGGCTATTACAATAATTACCTGTACAACAATTTATATTATTATAGTTACATGCTGATCCTTCACATAGTGTTTTATATTTATTACACAACTTCTTTGGTATAGCTGTTTGTAAAAACTTTATGTTTGTTATCCCCTTATAACATAAAATGTTGTGAAAACGACGAGTATTAACTAATGTGTTCATAGTAATTGTAGCACATGCATGAGTGGTTTTGTTACTAATAATAAATTTACCTGTAGATGCTTCATCGAAATTTATGTTATCAATACGGGTTGAAATATAGGCTACATTTAAATTTTTTTTGTTAATGTCCTTAACTCTACTTATACGTACGTTATGATAAGCACATATCAAAGTATCAGCAGAGATATTTTGGGAGTATGTAGATATTTTACCACTTAAAAGTACCGCAGGAAGTATAAATAAAAAAAGTTTCATAGTATTACCCAATATTTTAATTATTTTATTCTAAGTAGATAATATATTAT
>CAKNAD010000349.1 GCA_929200515.1 Candidatus Gorgonimonas leptogorgiae
AAACCATTTTACTTAGCCCTGAAACCTAGCATTTTCATCTGCTACGTGTATAGCACTGCCAACTATTATTTATACAAACATATAAAGATATTTTTTTATTAAATCGCAACGCAAAAAAGTAATGTGTATAACCTTATGTGGGCGGTACTATATAAGTTAATTAAACTTAAAAATAAAGATTTATTAAAGACATGTAGTTATAAAAAATAATATTCCATCTTATTTTTGTAATTTATCTGTCATATGTTTTACCTCATAAAGAGTTATAGTTTAACAGACGACACAGATTTGTGAACACTACCTTGCTATTTGCTTAAGGAGCCTTTGAAAAACTCTTGCTAACTTTTTTAAGTTAGATAAACACATCAAAAAATAGGCAAAAATCGTTAAAAAGATGCTTTTTAACGCCATTTTTAATAAAAAAACAAACACATATGTTTATTTTTAAGAGGTTTCCTAAATTTTAGTCTAAAATATATCAAATTACAGCTGATGTTTTATTTTTTTATCTAAAGCTTTGTTGTCTTTATCGATACATTAACTTTTTACAGAAATCGTAAACAGGTTATAAGGTTACTGTCAGGTTAGGTTTGAGATACTATAAATAAAATTTGAGTTTGCTCTTTAATGCTCAATAAACTCTACATCTGTTGTATGCGTACGCGACATAATTTCTTTTACCATCATGCTTATCGATTGCTGATGAAAAATTATTTGGTACAAGCCTTGAGCAATTGGCATATCTATATTTAGTTTATCTGCCTGAATCTTAACTTGCTCTAAAGTATTAACGCCTTCCGCTACCTGACCTATTTTTTTTACAGCTGTATTTAATTCAACACCTTGGCCAAGTGCAAAACCAAGTTGGAAATTTCTACTTAGTTTTGAAGCACAGGTAGCGACTAAATCGCCAACCCCAGAGAGCCCTAAAAAAGTCATAGGATTAGCTCCCCTTTTAACAGCAAATCTGCTCATTTCAGCAAGACTTCTAGTTATTAGCAAACTTTTAGTATTTTCACCCATATTTAGAGCTGTGCCTATTCCTGAAACAATTGCGTAAATGTTTTTTAATGCTCCAGCTAGTTCTACGCCGTAACGATCAATATTAGAATACACACGAAAATACTCACAATGTAATAACTTTTGTATCGTAGTACGCAGTTCGCCATCGTCACTTGCTATTACAGTAGCTGTAATTTTTTTCTGAATTATTTCTTTAGCTAAATTCGGACCACTCAAAGCACCAACACGAGAATTGGCTACTTCTTCTTTAATAATATCACACATCAATTTAAAGCTAACTGGCTCTATTCCTTTAGTAGTACTGACGATTATTTTTCCTGCTAAAAAAGTTTTTGTTTGCTGAATAACTTGGCGGAAAGATTTACTAGGTATAGCAATAAACACAATGTCAGCCTGATTGATTGCTTGTTGTATATCAGTTGTGGCTACTATATTTTCATTAAGTTTAAACCCTGGTAAATATTTTGTGTTTTCATGTAACTGATTAATATTGTTGGCTAGTTGCTGATCTCGCATCCATATTAAAACATCATGTTTATTGTTTGCGATAATATCAGCTATAGTGCTACCAAAGCACCCGCCTCCAAGTACAGTAACTTTTTTTGCTTGCATCAGTTTGTGATCGCTCTAAATGTGATAATAAATTATTTTTTGCTATCTATGTTTTGAATTCCGCTAATATAGTCAGCTAAAGCATCAATTTCTTCATCGGTGAGATATTTTGCAATTGATCGCATTACCGTAGATTCATCATTATTTCGCTCTCCAGATCTAAAATCAATTAATTGTTTTTTTAGGTATTGAGGATGTTGTCCAGCTAAAGACGGAAAATTTGTTAGTTGTATTCCTTTAGCTGTAAAGTTATGACATGTACCACAAGCTGGAATTTTGCGTTTATCCATACTTCCTGAAAAAAACATAGATTTAGCAATGTTTAAATCTTTCGTACTAGATACACCAACAGCTGGTTTTTGGCTAGAAAAATATTCAGCTATTTCATAGATATCTTTGTCACTGAGACTTTTAACAAAGGCATGCATCTCTGGCACTTGTCTGGTGTTATCTCTTATTTCAGTAATTTGCTTAATTAAATATTTTTTATGCTGACCAGCAATATTTGGCCATAGAGGAGTAGTACTAATGCCAGTTTGATTATGACAGGCAGCACAAACATGTGCTTTTTCTTGAGGTGTCTGATTGTGGACAGGATCCTGTTTAGTGGATTTGTTAGCTGTAGACGACGGATTTGCTACAGCTATACTAAATATCCCCAGTAGACAAATAATTTTAACTATTCGTGTTATCATTGCTTAACCTGATTCTAAATATAAAAGCTAAATTCATACATCTTTTGCCAAAACATGTGTAATTTTATAGCTAGTTAAAAAATTAAATTAAAACGAAGTATTACATGAATAGTACCAGTATTTTAAAGTGTTTCAACGAATAATTTAATCTTTATTAATAGATATAAAAAGATAATCCCGATAGTTCCTACCTTGTATCAGTATTTTTTATTAATTCTCAATAATTACTATTTAAAAACATATTGTAATATTGAGTAATGGATTGCACACAAATTATAATAGCCACGTGTATATATACACGTGGCAGATGAAAATGCTAGGTTTCAGGGCTAAGTAAAATGGTT
>CAKNAD010000350.1 GCA_929200515.1 Candidatus Gorgonimonas leptogorgiae
TTAGTATTTCTTGATTTAGTCGACACTAAAACTGCGAAACACTGACTTAGCACAAAATTTATAATCACTTGCTGAAAATTCGCATCTATCTGCCACATATATAAAAGGAAGTTTGGTGGATGATATGGTAGGAAATGTAGATAGACTCAAGAAGATATTTCAAAATGAAGAATTTAATAAGCCAACAAAAACACAGAAAAAAGCAAGTGTTTTCAAAAACAGGGATGTGAATTTACCAAAAAGTGCTACTAAACACGCACGTTTATATAATAATCAACCACAATCTGAGCTTAATACAAGAAATAAAATAGTAGATCATAATGTTAAAAAAGTAAACAATCTAATTAAGATGTATGAAAATAAAGCACCTAATAAGCCAACAGCAATACAGCAAAAAGCAAGTGTTTTCAAAAACAGGGCAGTAGATTTACAGAAAAGTGCTACTAAACACGCACGTTTATATAATAATCAACAACAATCTAAGCTTAATACAAGAAATAAAATAGCAGATCATGATGCTAAAACAGTAAATAATCTAATTAAGAAGTATGAAAATAAAGCACCTAATAAGCCAACAGCAATACAGCAAAAAGCAAGTGTTTTCAAAAACAGGGCAGTAGATTTACAGAAAAGTGCTACTAAACACGCACGTTTATATAATAATCAACAACAATCTAAGCTTAATACAAGAAATAAAATAGCAGATCATGATGCTAAAACAGTAAATAATCTAATTAAGAAGTATGAAAATAAAGCACCTAATAAGCCAACAGAAATACAGCAAAGAGCAAGTGTTTTCAAAAATAAGTGGACGAATTCACAGAAAAATGATACTAAATACGCACATACATATAATAATCAGCAAAAATCTAAAGCCAACACAAGAAATAAAGCAGTAGATTATGATATTGGAAATGTAGCTGGTCTTAATAAAGGTTTTAAAGATAAATTAGAGGCTGCGTTGTCAACTAAACCTAAAAAAACAGGTATGATCTCTACTAAAAGAAGTCAAGAAGCAATATCTAATAAACAACATCTACAAATGGAAGAGCAAGATACTAACAAGCAACAGGATCTAGCTATCCAGCATACAACCACAAGTGCTTCAGCTTCAGCACCAACAGGATTACTAAATGTACCACCACCGCCAGCTCCTCCCCCTCCTTTACCTAAAGCTATAAATCGACCAGATACTTCTCTAAAAGATAATATTCGTTATAAAATAGCTAACCGTCGAAATCCTATTGAACCTTCAAAACAAGAAGTACCAATACGAGGTACAAAAACTACTACCCCTAAAACTCCAGAAAACCAAGCTGTTATGGATGAATTACATAAAAAAATAAAAGAAAGGATGAATAAATCTAGTAAGGGAAAGTAAAAAAGGAGGTTAAGCCATTATTACTAACTTCAAAACATAGTTTTTTAAAAAGTGTATACACCTTCAAGTAAAAGCTGTATGAATTGTTGTATTGATTTAATAGTATCGCAAAGCCTGTTCTATTAGCTACTATAAGAGGAAATATGATTAATTATTATTTAGTTTGTTATCAACTTCTAAATTAATAGGTGTGATTTTAATTAATAAACTAATTATTGAACTGTCTATATATATTAAATTTCCAGAATTTTTTATGCTATTTTGCGTCTCATAGCTAAAATAATTATATAAATTTTTATTAACTTTATTAGAATATTCTGCAAGTTTATTTTGTTGTTTTTTTAAGCGTTGTACCTCAGTGGAAGGTATATTAAAACAAAAATCTGTTTTAACAATAATTTTCCCTTGTTTGTTTTTTTTAAAATTTAATTTGCCACTAAAATCTTTAAATTCTGTATTTTTTTGAGATTCCAATACTACATTAGAAACATCTTCTATTACCAAATTAAAACAATGATAACTCAATAAATTGATATTGTTATCTGTGGTTAGTTTATCCACTTTATCTGTTAATTTATATCTAGAATTAGGTAGCTCAATAAAAGGCGTAGTATTTAATAGTTCATCAATTTTTTGTTGTGTAATAATATTTTGTTGCGTTTGCATCGATAATTGTGGTTCTTGTTTAATTGCTTCTAAGATATCTTCTAATGATTTCGGTACTGTATCTTCGCCATCAGATTCGAGATCTTCTATATTATTTAATGGTTTTACTACATCCGACTTATCATTTAGTTTAATATCTGTTAAGTGGGTATTTGTATTATCTGGTTTTGCAGTATCAATGTTTGATTGTATAGAAGGATTTTCGATAACAGATGTAACTTCAGTTGTTGCTTCAGCTACATTAACTTGACCTAAAAATTCACTAGTAACTGACACATCACTAGTTAACAAGGCATCATCTTGTGTTAGATCTTTTATATATTGATTATCATCTAAGGATTTTATTTCGTTATGTACTGTGACTGTTGTGGGTTCTTCAGTATTGACTACTTTATTGTCAGTGCTATCATCGTTAACCACAACTTCTTGATTCTGTAAATTATTTAGAGGATGCTCTGGGCTATCTAATGAAACTATTTTATTGCCACTAAATTTTTTTTCTAAGGGTAATATCCTTGGATTGATATCATCTAAAGAAAAATCGTTATAATTAAAGACAATAACATCTACTTGATACCAATTTTTTAATG